>CAMBJF010000068.1 GCA_945867875.1 uncultured Ruminococcus sp.
ACCGACAAGGCGGCGGGCAAACCGTATGAGATATCCGCCAGCATCGGCTGCTGCTGTGAGAGCCTTTTCCACAACAATAATATCCCCGACCTGCTGAAAATTGCCGACAGCCGTATGTACAACAACAAGATCGCTAAGAAAAAACAGCGTGAGCAATAATAAAAGTCCTCTCGGTTTAAATAGCCGAGAGGACTTTTTTGCATACATCAGTTCTTTTTCTTCTTCATACCGAAAGCCATTGCTGCGGACACTCCCGCTGCTCCCACTGCAAGCACAGCAGGCAGGGCATATGGATTTCCGCTGTCAGTTTCCTCGTAAACGCTCTCTGTCATCATCGCCCCCGCCGAAACATCTTCGCCGAAGGGTGCGGGGTCGGTGGGGTCATCAAGGTATATCCAGCCGCTTTCGCCCCAGATATAGCCGATATATCCCCATTTGCCGCCAGTAGTGTCGGTGTATATTTTGTTCACATAGGTCGTAAAGTTATCGGGGTGGCTCTCCATAGGAATATTTTCGGTGCTGCCGGGATATTCCCATAAATATATGGTCCTGTCCGTTCTGTATGAGGCGTATTCATCAGCTCCGCCGTCGGTTATTTGGTCCTTGTGCTCCTCCTCGAAAGAGTAGTTGTCATAAACATAATCAAGCCCGTCAACGGGTATCCACAGGAGTTCATCATCGCCCGAATAGTCAAAATATCCTCCCCATTTCACGCCGCTTTTATCGGTATAGTAATAGGATATATAGGGTGAGATACCTGCGGAAAGCTTTCCCACGGTCTTGCCGCCCGGGTCACTATACACCTTTGTTTCGGCGGTAAGCTCGAATCTTCTGGCATTTCTGCCGCTGTTTGTTTCTATCTCGCCCGAATGGGAATTGTAAAAGCTGTCAGCAGGCTCGACTATAACATCTGCGCTGACTGCCGCAGGCATTGCCGTACATAATATCAGTGCTGCGGCGGCGATGAGAATTTTTTTCATTTATATTACCCTCTTTCCGTTCAAAGTCTTATATATTATAAACAATAAACAATCGGGCACAGGGAAATTTTTCATTCAGATGTAATTTCTTGCAATAATATACGCCATATATGCGGCATAAATGAGGATAAGGGTAACGCCCTCTCCCCGTGACATCTTTTTGTCGGTGAGATACCACACATACGCCACGGCGCTGAGCACTGCAAGAATAATTCCGTCAATGACCGCAGAGCTTTCCGCCGCCATGGGCGTTATGATGCCCGACACGCCCAGTATTCCGAGAGAGTTGAATATATTTGAGCCGATGACATTTCCCACAGCCATATCATTTTCGCCCTTTTTGGCAGCTGTTACGGAGGTCACAAGCTCGGGGAGACTTGTTCCCACGGCGCATATGGTAAGCCCTGCAAGGGTCTCGCTCATACCCGCAGCCACTGCAATAGACTGAGCATTATCCACCACAAGATTTCCGCCCAAGATTATTCCCGCAATGCCGCCTATCATTCCAATGGCGCATTTTACGGCTGAAAAATCCCCGTCAGTATTCTCATCACTGCTATCCCCCGCTTCCTTTTTGGCAAGCTTAACGGAAACTATCATATACACTATCAGCCCGACGAGGAGCACAGCCGCTTCAAGCCTGCTCATAACGCCGTCAAGGATAAATATGACAAACAGCACGCCTGCCGCAATGGAAATGGGATAATCCCGCTTGACAACGCTGTCATTCGTGGCAATGGGCTTAATGGCGGAGCACACGCCGAGGACAACGAGGAGATTGAAGATATTCGACCCGATAACATTGCTTATGGCAATGGAATTTGAGCCGCTCACTGCCGCCGACACGCTGACCGCAAGCTCAGGGGCGCTCGTTCCCATAGCCACGATAGTCAGTCCGACGATAAGTGAGGGAATTTTCAGCTTCCGTGCAAGAGAGCTGCTGCCCTCAACAAAATAATCAGCGCCGCTTATGAGCATATAAAAGCCCGCTATGAGCATTACGATGCTCAGTATCATCATTTGCGGCAGGGGAAAAACATAGCTTGTGACCACAGCAAGGGCAAGAAGTATGGCATATATAATTATTTTCATAAGCTCCCCCTTATTTCATCTTGCTGAGGAATTTTTCCATATCCCTCTGCTTTCCGAGAACAAGAACGTGATCACCGTCATCAAACACATAGTCCGCAGGGGGCATGGTTATGACATCATCGCCCTTTTTGATGGCAAGGATATTTATTTTGTACTTGCTGCGTATGTTCAGCTCGATTATGCTGTGGTTGTCCCAGGAGTCGAGAATGGGTATCTCGTAGATGCCCGTGTCCTCGGATATCTCGGTGTAGTCGAAAATGTTTGACAGGCTGTACTGCACCGCAAGCTTTTCAGCTCTGTCCCTTTCGGGATAGACAACCTCGTCTGCGCCGTTCTTTGCAAGGAATTTTGCGTGGATATCGGTGCTTGCCTTGCTGACGACCTTCTTTGCACCAAGCTCCTTAAGCTGATCGGTTATTTCAAGGCTTGCCTGAAAATTGCTGCCGATGCACACGAAGCATATGTCGAAATTTCTCACTCCAAGGCTTTCGAGGGCCTCTCTTTTGGTGCAGTCCGCAATTTTTGCATTCACCGAATACTGCATAAATTCACGGATATTATCCTCGTTGTTGTCAACCACCATTACGTCATTGCCTATCTCGGAAAATTTCAGAGCAAGAGTTCTGCCGAATCTTCCAAGACCGATTATCAGTACAGAGCGCATATTATTCCGCCTTTCATCAGCCCACATTCACCTGCTCAACAGGGTTGTGGACTCCCGTAAATTTTTTTGACCTTGTAAAAATAAGCGCAAATGAAACGCTTCCCACTCTTCCGCAGTACATCATAAGCATTATCACTATCCTTGAAGCCTGAGAAAGGTCTCTTGTTATGCCCGTTGTCATTCCCACCGTGTTTATTGCCGAGAAGCACTCGAAAACAATGTCCTTCACAGAAAAATCGGGCTGGAACGCACATATGCAGAGAATGCCCGTGAACGCAAGGAAGAGGTTTACGGATATGACTGTCAGGGCTTTCAGGGGCACGTCCTCTTCAAGCCGCCTGCCGAATATCTCCACATCATCGCTGTTTTTCATTCCTGCAATTGCCGAAAGGATAAGGACTGCAACAGTGACGGTCTTGACGCCGCCTGCGGTAGAGCCGGGGCTGCCGCCGATGAACATACAGATTATGGTGAGCACTGATGAAGCGGGACTGAGAGCCGCCGTATCAACGGAGTTAAAGCCCGCAGTTCTCGGTGCAACAGAATCAACGAATGAATTTAAAAGGCTCTGCCAGAAGCCTGCTCCCGCATTTGTATAGCCGTGCTCGAAAATCATAAAAAGAACGACCGTCACAAGGGTGAGAACGCCTGTGAAAACAAGAGCTATTTTGCTGTGGAGCCTGTATTTTGAAAAATCAAGCTTGTTTTTGCCGATGTCGTCCCAGACGGAAAATCCGATGCCGCCGATAAGGACGAGCATACAGGCGGTTATGCACACAAGGGGGTCGGAGGCAAATTCCGTGAGAGATGAATATTCGCCGTATTTGCCGTTAAGGTCAAAACCTGCGTTGCAGAATGAGGATATTGCTAAGAAAACCGAGTTCCCGATGCCAGACAAAATCCCCATTTTCGGGATAAAGCGTATGGCAAGAAGCGCCGCTCCCACGCCCTCGAAAAAGAATGTTCCGAAAGCGATCTTCCGAGCCATTCGGACTATCCCCGCAAGCTGCATTCCGTTAACGCTGTCCTGCAAAACACTGCGCTCTTTGAGACCTATTTTTCTGCCCGTTGCCATTGCCGCAAGGGATATGACCGTCATAAAGCCCAGTCCCCCTGTCTGAATGAGCAAAAGCAATACTGCCTGCCCGAAAACCGACCACCGGGTATATGTATCGTACACCACAAGTCCCGTTACGCAGGTGGCTGAGGTCGCCGTGAACATTGCGTCGAGAAATCTCGGTGCATCGCCCTTTGATGCAATTGGCAGCATCAGCAGGAGCGTTCCCGCAAGGATTATGACCATATATCCGAAAGCGATTATCTGCGCTGAGGAAAGCTTGTTTATGCGAAATTTTTTTCCTTTGCCTGTGTCCGAAAGCTTATTCATAGGAGCATCCTTTTCAATGAGAAATATATACATTCATTTTATCACAAGGTATATTTTTTGTCAATTATAAATTCACAGTTTTAATGCACATTTAATGTATAATATATAGTGTTGTGATTTGCTGAGAAAGGAAGATATAATTATGATACCACTTGAAATAGAGCGCAAATTTCTTATCCGTCAGACCCCTGAGCTTTTCGCCGCCTGCTCCAAAAAAACTGACATCGAGCAGATATATCTGATAAAGACAGACCCCGCTGTTCAACGGCGTATCCGCAGTATGACGACAGATGGCGTGACCAAATTTTTTTACACCGAAAAGCGTTTCATATCTGCAGTGACACGAGAGGAAAACGAGCGGGAAATTACCCGTGAGGAATACGAAAAGCTCCGTTCGGAAGCGGATATGTCCCTTGTGCCCATTATAAAAACAAGACATATCCTTGAATTTTCGGGACAGCGCTTTGAGATTGACAGCTACCCTTTTTCAGATGAGCTTGCGTCAATGGAGCTGGAGCTTGCCGATGAAGCGCAGGAGATATTTTTCCCTCCCTGTGCCGTGATAATAAAGGAGGTCACGGGGGACAAGCGATATTCAAATGCCGCTCTTGCAAAAAATAACGGCTTCCCTGAGTGAGAAGCCGCCAAAGTCTATATAAAGAAACTGTTTATTTGCGTGGACTTTTATGAACCCTCGCCTGAAAGCATATCCGCAGGGTCTGTCCAGCTGCCATTCTTTTTGAGCCCGAAATGAAGATGAGGTTCCTCGGATATCTCCGCTTCGGCGGTCGAGCCTACCTCACCGATAACGCTGCCTGCATTCACGCTGTCGCCCTCGGAAACGGGGACATCATAGGCAAGGTTGCAGTAATATCCCTCATATCCGCTGCCGTGGTCGATAACAACGGTCACGCCCATAAGAGCGTCATCGGTAACGGAGATCACAGTGCCCGATGCTGCGGACTTGACTGCCGAACCTGTTTCCGCCGCAATGTCGATGCCGTCGTGGGTCTTCCATACGCTGAGGGTCTTGGATTTCACAAGCTCGCCGTCTGAGAAATCGGACAGGACATCGCCGCTGACAGGTCTTACTGCCGCTCCCGTGAATGACTCGGAAACGGGCTGTGCTTCGGGTGACTCACTGCCGTCATCTGCTCCGAAAGCGTCCTGCTCAAGTCTTAATGTCTCCTCAGGCACTTCCGCAGGCTCTGAGGGCTCCATAGGGACATTATCCGCCGATATGCCGGCTTCCTCCGCAGCTTCCGTTACGGCTTCCGTGCCTGTCTGTGATGTACTGTCCTTTACGCCCGTAAGACTGCCCGCAAGCTCCTCAGATGCCTTGTTGTAGGAAAAGATGCCCAGCGCTGCCACCGCCGCAAGGCAGAAACAGATTATCGCCGCTGTGCTTTTGCCCGAAAGCCTGCCGTTAAAAAACTTTTTCATATTACCATATCCTTTCACCTTTTTCGTTCTTGGAAGCTTTTTGCTTCTTTTGCTATTTTTGCCGCTTTTGCCGTCTTTATACGGTAATATAAAAAATATGCGCCAGCCGTTTTTCACAGCAGGCGCATTATGCATATATAGCTTACTTCTTCTTAAAGATCAGCATCTTCTCAGCATTTTTATTAACCACGCTCAGATTTTCAAAGGGTTTGAGAATGGGATATATCTTCATCATTCCACGGACAATGTTGTCGTCCTTTACCTTTTCAAAACCGTCTCCGAGATGTCCCAGATCATCAAAGCAGTCCGCACCGAAAATAAACTTGGCTCCCGTTTTCTGAATGGACTTCTCGACATTTTCACGGCTAACCCATTTTTTCGGGAGGCACTCCATTATAACATAGGCATTGTCGAAATTATCCCTTATGATACTGAGCATCTGTCCGTTCTGCTCGGCAGTGAGATACATTGAAAGTCCCTCGATTATGAAAAGCATCTTGCCCCTGACCTTTACCATATCCGCCCAGGCAGGGTCAAAGGCTGACATTCCTATGGTGGAAACTCTGCCGCTTTCGCTGTATATCTGATCTCTCACGGCGATAGTTTCGGGGAGATCAAGGTTGTACCAGGTTATGCGTCCGTTGTCCATACGGTAAAATCTTGTGTCCAGTCCGCAGGCAATGTTCACCACAACACAGTCGGGATTTTTCTTTATGAAATCCCCCACCAGCTCGTCAAGCACGATAGACCTTGCCACAACGCCGTTGCTCATTGCAGAATCATTGTGTGCATCGCTGAAATTGTAGTCTATCTTTTCCGCAAGCTCCACAGCCTTTGCGTCATAAAACTTGCAGTTTTTGCTCTTTGAATATTTTGCTCTGGCATAAAAGCTCTGGAGCATCGTTTCGGCAGCTCCTGTGAGCTGCGGCTTTATCTTCTCTTCCATTATACTGCGCCTCCGAATAAAATTAGCATATCCTTACTGAAATTATAGCAGAATATACATAGGTTTGTCAACTCTAACATTTGCCCTCATTCCTTAAAATCACATTAAAACACCATAAATATTTGCCGTAATATACAAAAAATCGTTGACAAAAAAAGAATGAAGTGTTATTATTATAGTATCAGAGGGGGATAATTTCCCCAAATAAATTCACGGAGGTCATAAAAATGCCTGTAAGCTTACAAAAGGGTCAGAAGGTTGATCTGACAAAGGGTAATCCCGGTCTTAAAAAAATTATGGTAGGTCTCGGCTGGGACGTTAATCAGTATGACAACGGCGCTGACTTCGACCTTGATGCCAGTGCGTTTCTTCTGGCAGACAATGGCAAGGTAGCTTCCGACAGCGATTTCGTTTTCTACGGCAATCTTGCTCACAGCAGCGAATCCGTTATCCATCAGGGCGACAACCTGACAGGTGAGGGCGATGGCGATGATGAGCAGATCCTCGTTGACCTCTCAAAAGTTCCTGCGGGCGTTTCCAGAATTGCGTTCACCGTTACAATTTACGAGGCTGAGGAGCGCAGACAGAACTTCGGTCAGGTCTCCAACGCTTTCATCAGAATAGTTGACGATGTAACAGGCAGCGAGATAATCAGATACGATCTGGGCGAGGATTTCTCCATTGAGACAGCAGTTGTTGTAGGCGAGCTTTACAGACACAACGGCGAATGGAAGTTCAATGCTATCGGCAGCGGCTTCAACGGCGGTCTTGCGGCTCTCTGCCGTCAGTACGGAGTAAACGTATAATACTAATAACACAGCGGTTTCCTTTTACCGTGATGCGAAGCAGAAATTTCCGCTGAATCGGGAATTTCTGCTTTTTTTGCAAATTCGGTGATTATTACATAATAATGGCATTTTTCTGCAAAAGAATGTGCATAATAATATATGTATAATCTAACCGAAAGGAAACTTAGCTATGAAAATTACAGGTCTGTCAGAACGTGAAGCGGCGCAGTCAAGGGAAAAATACGGAAGCAACAGGCTTTCCGAGGGCAAGAGCGAAAGCTTTTTCGACAAGCTCAGAGAAAATCTCAGCGACCCGATGATAAAGATACTCATTGCGGCGCTGCTCATAAATGCGGTGATATATTTTCTGAGCCTGTGGGGGCTTGTGCGGGCGGAGGTAATGTGGTATGAGCCTTTGGGCATCGCCGCAGCCATTGCAATAGCCACCCTTGTTTCCACATTCTCCGAATATAAAAACGAGACTGCATTCAGGGCGCTGAGAGACGAGGCGGCGAAGATACTTTGCAGGGTGTACCGTGACGGCAGCGTAAAGGAAATTCCCTCGGACGACATTGTGACAGGCGATTTTATAATGCTGGGCGCAGGCGACAGGATACCTGCGGACGGTCACATTTTTGAGGGAAGTATCCACGCCGACCAGTCTGTCTTAAACGGCGAATCAAAGGAAGCCCTGAAGCTTGCCCGCCCCGAAAATATGCCTGCCTGTGAGGATAAGACCGCCGATCTCCTTGACCCGTACAGGGTATTCAGAGGAACGGTGGTGTGCTCGGGAAGTGCTGTTATGGTGGCAGACACCGTAGGCGACAGGACTATTTACGGCGGCATTGCGGGAGAGCTTACCCATGACGATGACAGGGATTCACCCCTTAAAGTCAAGCTTTCCGCTCTTGCGGGTGGAATATCGAAATTCGGCTACACAGGCGGCGGTGCGATCGCAGTGGCGCTCCTTGTCCACAAGATTGTCTCCGCAGGCAGCTTCGGGGCATATTTTTCCGCAGGTGCGGGGGCTGTTGTGACAGACCTGCTCGATGCGCTGATACTTGCGGTAATAATCATCGTTATGGCAGTGCCCGAGGGTCTGCCCCTGATGATAGCAATAGTTTCGGCGCTGAATATGAAAAAAATGCTGGCTGACAATGTGCTGGTGAGAAAGACATCGGGCATTGAGACCGCAGGCAGTCTTAATATACTTTTCTCCGACAAAACGGGAACTATCACCAAAGGACAGCTTGAAGCGGTGATTTTTGCGGACGGCAGCGGCTGTGAATATAAGACCGCCGACGATATCCCCGAGGGGCTCGGAAAACTTGTAAGGCTTTGCATAAGTGAAAGCTCCACCGCTGTTATGAGCGGCGGCAGGGCTGTGGGCGGCAACGCCACGGAAAGAGCCGTGCTGAACTTCATCGGCGGCAATGCCTTTCAGAACGGCACAAAAAAGCTCTGCACGCTGCCTTTCAACAGCGAGAACAAATACTCCGCCGCATCTGTGGAGAGGGACTTTTTCAGAGGCACACTTATTAAAGGCGCACCCGAAAAGCTGCTCACACGCTGCACCCATTATTATGACGGGAATGGGGATAAGCTCCCCCTTGACCGCAGCATTACCGAGAAAAAAGCGGATATGCTTGCAGGGCGTGCAATACGTGTACTTGCCCTTGCGGTATGCAGCGAGCTTCTCCCCGATGACGGCACAGAGCTTCCAGAGGGGGATTTCACGCTCCTTGGCATAATCGGCATACGTGACGAGGTTCGCCCCGAATCACGGACAGCCATTAAGGAAGTCCGTGAAGCGGGCGTGCAGGTGGTCATGATAACAGGCGACCGCCTTGACACCGCATCTGCCATTGCCGCAGACGCAGGACTGCTCACAGGGGATAAAAACGAGCTTATGCTCACCTCCGCAGAGCTTTCCGAGATGTCGGACGATGAGCTGAAAAAGCGGCTTTCTGATATCCGTGTCATTGCGAGAGCACTGCCCTCGGACAAATCAAGGCTTGTGCGCATTTCGCAGGAGCTTGACCTTGTTGCGGGAATGACGGGGGACGGCGTGAATGACTCCCCTGCTCTGAAAAAGGCTGATGTGGGCTTTGCGATGGGCAGCGGCACAGAGGTGGCAAAGGAAGCCTCGGACATCGTTATCCTTGACGATAATTTCAGCTCGGTAGGCAAGGCTGTGCTTTACGGCAGGACAATTTTTTCATCTATCCGCAAATTCATCGTTTTCCAGCTCACCATAAACATCTCGGCGGTGGCGATATCCTTTATTGCCCCACTTCTCGGAATGGATAATCCACTGACCATTACCCAGATCCTATGGGTGAACCTTGTAATGGACACCCTTGCGGCTCTGGCGTTCGGCAGCGAGCCTGCGCTTTCACGTTATATGCGTGAAAAGCCCCGTTCAAGGCGTGAGTTTATCATCAGCCCGTATATGAAAACCGAACTGATAACGGGGGCGGCGTGGGTAACGGCACTGAGCCTGCTTTTTCTCATAACGGGAATAAACCTGTCCGACGGGTCACTGAAAACAAACGGTCTAATAGGCAGACATTTCCGTGGCTATGAGGGAACGGGCACAGAGTATCTTCTCACGGGATATTTTGATTTCTTTATCCTCTCGGCGGTGTTCAACGCATTCAACGCAAGGACTGAGAAGCTGAACATTTTCGACAGCATCGGTGACAACAGAAATTTTCTCAGGGTAATGGGCGCAATTGCCGCTGTGCAGGTGATTATGACCTATTTCGGCGGAAAGGTGCTGGGCTGTTACGGGCTGAACCTTAGGGAATGGCTCACGGTGCTTGTAATGTCGCTGTCCGTTATCCCCGTTGATATGATAAGAAAGGCTGTTGTCAGCCGAAATAAATAATGCTTTCGTCATCTCCCGAATAAACGGGAGATGTTACATAAAAATAAAAACAATCCTGAAAGGACGGTAAATAATTATGGCAGTAAATCTTCAGAAAGGTCAGAAAATCGACCTTACAAAGGGCAATCCCGGACTTAAGCACGTTATGGTAGGTCTCGGCTGGGACGAGGTGAAAAAGGGCGGCATTCTCGGCGGACTTTTCGGCGGTCATCAGGACATTGACTGCGATGCATCGGCTATCCTCATCACCGAGAGCACAGGCAAGCTTTCAAGCAAAAATGACCTTATCTATTTCGGCAACCTCACCCACAATTCGGGCGCTGTAAAGCATATGGGCGATAATCTCACAGGTGCGGGAGACGGCGATGACGAGCAGATATTCGTTGACCTCTCAAAGCTCCCCGCTCAGTATTCCAAGATAGTCATTGTGGTAAACATCTACGAGGCAAGAGCCCGCAGACAGGATTTCGGTATGATAAAGAACGCATTCATCAGGCTTGTTGACTCCGACAAGAACCAGGAGCTTTGCCGCTATGACCTGTCCGAAAATTACAACGGTATGACCTCTATGATATTCGGTGAGCTTTACCGTCACAACGGCGAATGGAAATTCTCCGCTATCGGTCAGGCAACTGCCGATGACGGTCTCGGCGCTCTTATCAGAAGATATAACTGATAAATTTACATAAAAAAACATAGCCGCTCCCGTCAAGTTACGGAAGCGGGTCAGTCTGTCGAAAAAGTCACCCGAAAGGGTGGCTTTTTTGTGTATGAT
>CAMBJF010000069.1 GCA_945867875.1 uncultured Ruminococcus sp.
AGATAGCGTAGCGTCTCGTGGGCTCGGAGATGTGTATAAGAGACAGATTTTACATATCCTGTAAAATTGCCGCTTATGAGCCATAACGCTTGATTTCGGGGCAAAACAGCAATGTAAAATTACACAAAAGAATTGTGAATACAAAGTGAAATACGACTTCCGACGACAAAATATCAGACAAATATATATTAACATTCACGCATCAATATGTGCAATATGCCGAAGCATCTGTTAAAAATGACGGAATTGACAAAATCGGGTTGATTTTTTCGCTGTTTGAGTTATAATTATTACAAAGTGTAACCACTTTGTAACCTTTTTGTCCTGCATCATTATATATAGAAAAAAGCAGTGACAAAGCCACAAGCATTTTCTATCTGCTGTCTGCATTTTTGTCAGTAAATCCTAAAATTAAAAGGAGCTATTGATTTAAAAGGGAAAATGTGGTATAATATTAAGGCTGTATTATTGCAGACTGTTTGTGAAGGAAGGAGATAATCATGGCAAACGATCACAAGCCCGCCGCTGTTATTGAAAGCGTCGGACATCTTGTATGCCGCGCTGCGGGTATTTCTGCAGGCTATGCCGCTCATATTCTCCGCTCTGCCCTTTCAGCAGTAAAGCGTTCCTCAGCACCTTTCGGACAGGACATTTCGGTTTTCTTCAAAAAGGCCGCTTCAGTCCCTGTCACATTTATAAAGTCTAAGAAAGAAAACGTTTCCGAGGTCAGTGCAAGATTTAAGAGACGTTCAAAGATATTCGGTATCCGCCGTGCCGCTGTGATGCAGTGGAAGGAACACCGCCTTGCGGTCAAGAGGAAAGGCAGCGGCTTTGCAAATGCCGTGGATATCCTTTTCCCCGCAGCTTCCGTATGTTTCCTTGCGTTCTGTGTAAACAGCGTTATGTCAAGGGATTACGGTGTTGCCGTTGAGTATGACGGCGCTCAGGTGGGCGTTGTAAGCGGTGAAGATGTACTTGGCGAGGCGCAGTGCGTTGTTGCTGACAGAATAAAGTATTACGATGTTGAGGGCGACTATTACGTTACCGCCGCTCTTGCGATAACCCCTCTCACCTCCAATGACAGCGTTATTGACGAGGCTGCTCTTGCGGAGAATATGGAGGGCAGGATATCCGAAAAATATGACGAGAAGCCCGTTATGGAAATGGCCGATGCAGCTGTTCCCGCAGCCGAGGAAGCCGAGTTTGAAAGTGGCAAGGTAAAGGCATATGCGGTAAGAGTTGACGGCGAGCTTATCGGCGCCGTTGAAAACTATGACCAGATCGAGAATGTTCTCGACAGCATCAAGGCTCCCTATGATTCGGGCGAATACGAAGAAATAACCTTTGACAAGGACGTTGAGTACGATCTTGAGGAATATGTTGACGAAAGCGACATCGTTTCTGAGAGCAGCGTTCTCAAAACCCTCACAGGCGTTGAGTCCGCTCCCGAATATTACGAAGTCCAGCCCGGTGACAACCTTTGGAAGATAGCCGAGAGCAAGGGTATGACACTCAGTGACCTGAGCAGCTGCTATGCTACATACAACGGACAGGTCGTTGATGACCTTGAGCATCAGGTACTCAAAGTAGGAACTCTTATTCAGATAGAATCCGAAGTTCCTTATCTTCAGGTTGAGTGCAAAAAGGAACAGACTTTCAGAAAAGAAATTCCCTATGAGTCCATAACAATTGAGGATTCCACAATTCCCGCAGGACAGGTGGTAGTTGACACAGAGGGTCAGAACGGCGAACAGCGTTCAAGAGCTCTTGTTACATACCGTGATGGCACAGCCGTAAGAAAGCGCACCCTTGAAACTGTTGTTGTAACCGAACCCGTTTCCGAGATAATCAGAGTGGGCACAGGAACATCAGACCCCGCTATAAATTACAACGCTCCCGAGTTCATCTCCGAGGGCGGCACAGGCGATTACTTCTGGCCCGTTGACGGCGGATATATTTCCTCCCATCAGGGCGACGGAAGAGGTCACAAGGGAATCGATATCGCCGCTCCCTACGGAACTCCTATCTATGCTGCCGCAAGCGGTGTTGTCACCGACGCAGGCACAGGCTGGAACAGTGGCTACGGAAACTGCCTTGTTATCCAGAATGATGACGGCAATGTAACGGTATATGCTCATCAGGCTGAGCTTGCAGCACAGCTTGGAGATACTGTTGAAAAGGGTCAGCTTATCGGATATGTGGGAAGCACAGGCGATTCCACAGGAAACCATCTCCACTTTGAGGTGCGCAAGGACGGAAAGTATTACGACCCAGAGCTTTATGTTTCCCAGTAAAATTAACAGCTAAATACTCGGCAGACGACAGAACATTTCCGTCGTCTGCCATTTTGCGTACATACAGGAGGACAGGCACTTGGCAGAAAGATCACGTCACAACCGTTCACAGAGCGTATTCGCAGAAATGCTATGCAGATACATAGAAAAAAGCGGAATGAGCGTAAAGAAGCTGTCGGCGGTAACAGGCCTCGGCAGAACAGCCATTCAGCACACAATGGCAGGCAAGCTTATGCCTGCAAGAAATTTCACGGAAAGGCTCTGCTCCGCCCTGCCCATTGCCCACGATCAGCGTGAGGAGCTTCTGGAGCAGTATGCAAGGGAAAAGTCGGGGGACGCTGCCTACTACAACCGCAGCTGCATCAAGAAAATGATAGAAACCCTCCCACAGTACCGCATATCCGACAGCATAACCGAGATATCCGCAAATGCTGATGTTCTTGAAAGCTGCACATTCAGGTGCGTTTCGGGCATAATGAACGTGGGGAATATACTCCGTGCGGCAATGGTGACGGAAGCCGCCGAAAGCGCCCCCGAAATAACGGCGGCAATGCCTTTTCGGAACACCCTGTTTTTCGAGATGATACTCCAGATATTCTCGGCATCTCAGTCGGGGCTCCGCTTTGAGCATTATTTCAGAATGTACACCTGCCCCGAGGGTGAGAAAAACACAAACATAGACGTGCTCAGAAGCGTCCTCAGAATGGCGGTATGTGCGCCAATTGACTATTTCCCATATTATCACTACGTTGACCGTGAATGGGGCGAATATTTCCTTGCCGCATATCCATACTTTATGGTGACAAGCAGATATTCCGCTCTAATTTCCTCCGATTTCAGCTCCGGCCTGCTCACCGATGACAAGGGGCTTCGTGATGAGCTGCTTTCCCACGCTGCAAAGATAAAAAGCCGTTCATCGCTGCTCATCTCGCAGGTAGATCAGGCTGAAATGTACGGACTTTTTGCCCGCAGCACCCGGTATTTTCACAGCAGTATCGAGTATCAGCCCTGCCTTACGGGATTTATCACCGAGGATATCGTAAACAAGCGGCTTTCTGTGGATATCCCCGACAGAGAAACGCTGCTCAATACCATTAAGGAACAGTTTTTCTCCGCTCCCAGACAGGACCCCGAACATATCAGGATACACTTCACCAAAGAGGGACTTCTTTCCTTTGCGGAAACGGGCAAAATGACAAATATGCCCGGAACGGTGCTTGACCCGCTGAGTCCCGAGGAAAGGATATCCTTTCTCCGCTCTATGAAACAAATGCCGGAGACTTTTATTCTGCTGTCCGAGGGCTTTACAGTTCCCTCATTTATGCAGGTGATATGCCTTTCAAACGGAACGGTCATAATATCCTGCCTTATGGAGGAAAAGAAATTCTGCTGCCTGCTCACCGAACAGGGACTGAGCGCAGCATTTGAAGACCTTATCGACAATCTCACCGAGCTTGGGCTCACCGAAACCGGTGAGATACTTGAAAAAATGATAGACAGCTGCATTGAAATGATACAGCAAAGTGACGAAGCCGCAGAGCTTGATGCATAACAGAAAGGACTAAAGCTATGCCCGAACTTTACGAGACCGCAGCACAGGAAATTCCTGTAAAAGCTGTTCTGATAACCGTTGAAACAGGCGAATTTGATGCCGAGCTGTCGCTGAAAGAGCTTGAAGAGCTTGCCCACACCGCAGGAGCGGAGGTGGTGGGACAGGTGATGCAGAAGCGTCCCTCTCCCGACACAGCCACATATATCGGATCGGGCCGCCTTGCAGAGCTGACCGCAGAGCTTGAAGCTTTGGGCGCAGATCTGCTCATATTCGACTGCGAGCTTACCGCAAATCAGACACGAAATATCGAAAACATCACCGATGTGAGAGCCATTGACCGAACCACCCTTATCCTTGACATATTCGCTCAGAGGGCGCTTTCCGCCGAGGGACGCATTCAGGTTGAGCTTGCACAGCAGAAATACCGCCTTGCCCACCTTGCGGGAAAGGGTGTTTCAATGTCCCGTCTGGGCGGCGGAATAGGCACAAGAGGTCCCGGAGAATCAAAGCTTGAGACCGACAGGCGGCACATCAGGCGCAGAATAGAGCTTCTTGAAGATGATTTAAAAGAGATACGCCGCCGCAGAGACCTTATCAGAAAGCGCAGAAAAAAGGACAGCGTTCTCACCGCCGCCGTGGTAGGATATACCAATGTGGGAAAGTCCACCTTGCTGAACGCTCTCACAGATGCGGGAGTGCTGGCTGAAAACAAGCTTTTTGCAACTCTCGACATAACATCACGCTCCATAGAGCTGCCCGACGGACGGAGCGTTCTCCTTACCGATACGGTAGGACTTATCCGCCGTCTGCCACATCACCTTGTTGAAGCCTTCAAGAGCACTCTTGAAGAGGCTGCAAATGCTGATATTATCCTGAATGTCATAGACATCAGCTCCGATGATGCATACGGACAGGCTCAGGTCACAAATGAGCTGCTTTCCGAGCTTGGCTGCGACGATATCCCGAAAATAAACGTGCTGAATAAGTGCGACAAGCTGCCGGGCTGGGAAAATATCCCCGAGGACAGCACCACCGTCAAGATATCCGCCAAGGAGCAGACGGGCTTTGACAGGCTCCTTGAAGTAATTGCCGCAAACCTCCCCGAACAGGCGGTAAGAGGCAGCTTTGTTATCCCCTATGACAAGGGCAGCCTGCTCAATACTATCCGTGCCGACGGAAAGATCTTCTCCGAGGAATACACCGAAAAGGGCACTCTCATTGATGCCCTTGTGGACAAAAAGGTGTATTATCTCGTTGAAGAATACCGCTGTGAGCAGTAACGGAGCTTGGTATGGTCTGTTTTGCCGTTATACTGATGATTTTGGGCATTGCCCTAATCATATTTTCTGTATGGGCTGAGAAAAAGAGCCTTGAATACTCGGGGAAGCTGCAAAGCTTTATATCTGCCGCAAAGGAATACTCCGCCGCAGTCCTTGACATTACCGATGAAAAAGGAAAAAAAGCGGCAATAATACAAATACGCATTGAGGAGCAGAAACGCACCCTTGTCCACCGCTGCACCGAGCCTTTCAAGGGCGATTATAAGCGTGGGGACAGGATATCCGTTTATTTTATCGAGGGAATGCCTGCGGACAGGTCTGTTATCAAAGGGGACAATACTTACGAGCGTTTCATCAGCGCCGAGAAAAAATACCGCCTTGCAGAAAGGATCTGCGGAGGGGCTGCCGCTGTCATAGGCATCATTCTTCTTATTATCAGATGAAAAACTTGTGAAATAGTGGAAATTTACCGAAATATGTGTTATACTTAAAATATATTATTTTTATTCGGAGATGATAAAGTGTCAGACCAAAGAAGAACAGAAATTGCCAAAGGGATAGGTATGACCGTTCTTACCGACCCCAAATTCAAGACCAGCAGCATAGTGGTGAACTTTGTGTGCAAGCATTCAAAGGAATCAGCTGCCGCAAATGCCGCTGTTGCCTTTATGATAGAGAATACCTGCAAGAGCTGCCCCACTGTCACCGATTTCAGCAAACGGCTGGGAATGCTCTACGGCGCTTCCGTGAACACGGGCATATGCCGATACATCGACAGCGCTCAGCTGACCGCAGCAGCCTCCTGCATTGCGGATAAATATGCATTAAACGGTGAGGACATCACCTACGAGACCGCAAAGCTCCTTACCGAGTGCATTTTTGAGCCTGTGACCGAGGTGGTAAACGGCGAGGAAATGTTCCCCGAAAAGCAGTTTGCACTGAAAAAACAGGAGCTTATAGACAGCATTGACGCTGATATCAACGAAAAGCGCACCTATGCCCTTAAAAATGCAGGCAGGATTATTTATGAAAATGAGCCTTCGGGAATCCCCATAAAGGGCGAGCGCTCCGACGCTATGGCTCTCACTTCCGCCGAGGCTTACAGGGCTTATAAGAATATTCTTAAAACCGCACGTATCGAAATAGTTCTCGTTGGAAACAGCATTTCCGACAAGTGCATTGAGCTTATGACCGAGCGCTTCTCCAATATGGAACGTGGCAATATTCATGAGATAATCAAAAATACATCTCCCGCCAAGCCCGAAACCGCCGAAAAGACCGAAAGGCTTGAAGTGGCTCAAAGCAAAATGGTTATGGCGTATAAGACCGATATCACCGATTACGGCGTATCAAGGCTCTTTTCCGCAATTCTTGGCGGCACTGCCTTTTCAATGCTCTTTAAGACCGTAAGAGAAAAGCTGAGCCTTTGCTACTATTGCTCCGCAAGCACCAACCGCAAAAAGGGCGTTCTCTACATCGACAGCGGCGTTGAAAGCGAAAATATTGAGCCTGCAAGGGCTGAGATAATGAGACAGGTAGGACTTGCGGTAAATGGCGAATTTTCCGATGACCTTATCGAAAAGACCAAGCTCCTCCTTACCTGCGCATCGAAATCGGGATTTGACTCCCCCCGCTTCGCTGCGGACTGGATAGCTGACAGATATCTTGACGACGAATATTTTTCCCCCGAAGAAGCTGCCGAGAAGATAAATGCCGTTACCCGTGAGCAGCTTTGCGAATATGCAAGGTCACTGAAGCTCGATACCGTATATGTTCTCACAGGAAAGGAGGAGTAAATGATGAAAAAAGAGATCATTACAAACTCCCGAACAGGGGAGAAATACACAAAAATTATCCACGACAGCGGTCTTGAAATACTCATCTGGAAAACCAAAGGCTACAGCGTGAAGCACGCTATTTTCGGCACACGCTACGGCTCCGTAAACACCACCTTCAAGACCTCCGACGATCCCGATTTCGTCACCGTTCCCAACGGAATTGCCCATTATCTTGAGCACAAGCTCTTTGAAAATGAGGACTGCGACGTTTTCGACCTTTACGCAAAAACAGGCGCATCGGGAAATGCATACACATCATTCGACAGGACCTGCTATCTTTTCAGCTGCACCGATAATTTTATCCCCTCTCTGAGAATACTCCTCGACTTCGTTCAGAAGCCATATTTCACCGAGGAGACCGTCCGCAAGGAGCAGGGAATCATCGGTCAGGAGATTAGAATGTACGATGACAGTCCCGACTGGAGAGTATTTTTCAATCTTCTGGAGGGCATTTACCACGAAAATCCCGTCAGAATTGATATTGCGGGCACGCAGGAATCCATTGCCCAGATAACCGCCGACCTGCTTTACCGCTGCTATTACACCTTCTACAATCTTCACAATATGGTCCTCGCCATTGCGGGAGATGTGGACGAGGGCGAGATACTTGCTGCGTGCGATGAGCTTTTGAAGCCCTGCGAGAACAAGAACCTCATCTCCATAGTCCCCGAAGAGCCTGACAGGGTAAAGGACAGCTACAAAGAGCAGCGCTTTGAGGTGGCTGTGCCGATGTTCAATCTCGGCTTCAAGTCCAAGCCTATGAGCAGCGAGGACATCGTTCGTGAGACTGTTATGTGCAATATAGTTGAAGAGCTGCTTATCGGCGAGACCTCTGAACTTTACAAAAAGCTTTACGATGAGGGAACGATCAATTCCTCATTCTATTTCGAGACATTCTCAGGCGACGGCTTCTTTGTTCCCATTTTCGGCGGCGAATCAAGAGACCCCGAAAAAGTACGCTCCGCCCTTGCAGAGGAGATAAAAATGCGCTCGGAAAAGGGCTTTGATGCCGAGACCTTTGAGATATCAAAAAAGTATTATTACGGCTCTCTTATCAAATCCCTTGAAAGCCCCGAATCCGTTGCATCTACGCTTATAAATGCAGGTCTCAGAGGAACAGGCGATGCATTCTCAGTCATCGAAGCCGCTGCAAATGTAACACTCGATGACCTGAAAAACTGCCTCAAAACACGTTTTGACACGGATAACTGCACACTTTCCGTTATCCGCCCCATTGAAAAATAATCCCGAAAGGACTGAATATCACAAATGAACGAAGTCGGAAGACTTTACGGAAACAATATCGTTTTTCCCGGGCTGGGCATAGACATCACCACGGACAATGAGGCATTCTCCCTTTTCGGGCTGTCCATCAAATGGTACGGCGTGCTCATAGCCTTCGGAATGCTGCTGGCGATGATATACTGCTTCAAGCGGACAAAGACATTCGGCATTGACGGCGACCGCCTTACAGACGCAGTTTTTGCGGGACTTATCGGCGCAGTTATCGGCGCAAGGCTTTACTATGTGGCACTCCACGCCGAGAGCTTTCACGACATAAGTGACGTTTTCGCCATAAGAGACGGAGGCCTTGCCATTTACGGCGGTATCCTCGGAGCACTGCTTTTCGGCTGCATTACGGCAAAAATACGGAAACTCCGAATACTTCCAACCCTCGACCTTGCCTCAATGGGTTTCCTTATCGGACAGGCTGTAGGCAGGTGGGGCAACTTCTTCAATCAGGAAGCATTCGGTTGCAACACCACGCTCCCTTGGGGAATGTCGGGCGGAAAAATTCAGCAGTATCTTTTGAATCATCAGGCATCACTTGCGGCGCAGGGAATGGATATAAACCCATATCTGCCCGTTCACCCCTGCTTTCTCTATGAATCCATATGGTGCGCCATTGGATTTCTTATACTCCACCTTTACCACAAGCACCGCAAATTTGACGGCGAAGTATTCTGTATGTACGTGCTGTGGTACGGCACAGGCAGATTTTTCATCGAGGGTCTGAGAACCGACAGCCTTTACATCGGCAGCGTGAGAGCATCTCAGATGCTTGCACTTATCAGCGCAATAGCCGCCCTTGTCATCATCATTGCAATGCGCATAAGGGTGAAGAAAAAGGGCACTGTGCTTTATTGTGATACAGACGAGTCAAAGGCTATCCTTGAAGCTGCGGCAAATGCTGAAAAGGACGCCGAGGAGCGCAGAAAAGCCAAGAAGCACAAGGAGCTCACCGAGGAGCAGAAAATCGTTTCCGAGGACGAAAGCGACGAAAATACAGAGGATAAATAATATAACGGAGGGACTAAAAATGGCAAATCTTATCGACGGCAAGGCAGTATCCGCAAAGGTCAAGGCAAGCGTAAAGGCAGAAGCCGATGAGCTTAAGGCAAAGGGCATATCAATAGGTCTGGCGGTAGTGATCGTGGGAGATAATCCCGCATCGAGAGTTTATGTTAACAACAAGAAAAAGGCCTGCGCAGAGGTGGGATTCGAGTCATTCGAGTATGCTCTCCCCGAAAGCACCACCGAAGCAGAGCTGCTCGAACTTGTTGACAAGCTCAATAACGACAGCCGTGTAAACGGAATACTCGTTCAGCTCCCGCTCCCCAGGCAGATAAACGAAACTGCCGTTATCAATGCTATCCGCCCCGAAAAGGACGTTGATGCATTCCACCCCGAAAACGTTGGACACATTATGATAGGCGACTACTCATTCCTCCCCTGCACCCCCGCAGGCGTTATGGAGCTTATCGCCGACACAGGCGTTGATGTATGCGGCAAGAACTGCGTTGTTATCGGCAGAAGCAACATCGTTGGCAAGCCTATGGCAATGCTCCTCCTCCACAAAAACGGCACCGTCACCATCACCCACTCCAAGACAAAGAATCTTAAGGAGATATGCGCACAGGCGGATATCCTTGTGGCTGCTGTGGGCAAGGCGAAGTTCGTTACACCCGATATGGTCAAGGAGGGTGCTGTTGTGATCGACGTGGGAATGAACCGAAATGAAGCGGGCAAGCTCTGCGGAGATGTTGATTTTGATGCCTGCAAGGACAAGGCGGGCTACATAACACCCGTTCCCGGCGGTGTTGGTCCTATGACCATAGCTATGCTTATGAGAAACACTCTCACTGCCGCAAAGCAGCAGAATAATGTGGGCTGATTTTTGGGTATTGACATTTTGAAAAATTAGGTGTATAATATAATCAGAAACGATATATGCACATCAAGGCATAAACGAACCCCTGAGGAATCGCTACTTCCTCAGGGGTTCGCTTATGCCTTATATTTTAAAAGGTAAGGCTGACCTTCAGGCCGGTGCCGCCGCTGTTACTTGTCACCGTCCAGCCATTTGCATATGTAGTTTGCAGCTACACTTGCCAGTACGGACAAGAGAAATGATATTATGCACATTGCAAGACACCCCCTTTCGGGGCTGGCAGCCAACGTAATTATATCATAAGCTGAATTTTTTGTCAAATTATTCAAAAATATGCCCCCTGCATCTTAATAGGTGCAGGGGGCTTATAGTAGAGCGTATCTGAAAACTCAAAAGAGTTGTGTCATTTAGACAAAAGCCAAATGG
>CAMBJF010000070.1 GCA_945867875.1 uncultured Ruminococcus sp.
TTTTAAAGAAACGGAGCAAGGGGTGAGAAATGCGAAAGCATTTCGAGGGGGAGCGTGGTGAAGCTTGCTTCACCACGTTCCCCCTTTTAACAGATCCAAACAAATTAACCCTCAAAAATGTTCCGGTGGAACGTTTTAGACAGAACAACTCCCCCGAATAAATCAAATAATCCCGCCGTTTCCCCCAAAAATAGTAGAAACGGTGGGATTTAATTCTGCCAAATATCAATCGTGCCGCTCATCGCTGTCAAAGGTCTCGCAGAACCTTGCCGCAAAAGCCACAGGCTCACCCTCGGCATAAAGATGCCCCGTGTCACCGAATGTATTCATTCTGAAATATGCTATCCCCTCTCTCCGCTCCTCTGAGGTCAGGACTGTCACCGATGTTGGTGCGGCACAGAACCCGTGCCACAGCACAACGGGGGATATCCCCAACAGATGCCCCAGCATAACGCACTCAACGCCGAAATGACAGAAAAGAGCAATAGTGTCCCTGTTTGGCTCTACAGCACGGTATATGTTCCCCTCACGTCTGTAGCCGTGGCGCTCTAAAATGCCGTCAATGCCATCATAAACACGCCTTGCCTCGGCAATAACATTTCCCTTTTCCATAGCAGGAGAGGTGTGCCATAAGTCCTTGCTGTAATACTCCTCCCTTGCCGTCCAGTCGGCGGGGAGCATATCCCACGGAATGCGTTCAAGCCCCGTTCTCTCATCGGTTATGGGTGCGTGGAACTCTCTCAGCCACGGCAGAGTCTCGCCCTCCGCATTCTTGGCTTTCAGCGTGTATTCCGCCGTAGCCTGCGCCCTGCCCAGAGGGGAGAGGTAATAATAGTCTATCTTTTCATTCACAAGCCTTTTTGCAAGGCATTCCGCTTCCCTGCGTCCCTTTTCGGTAAGAGAATCGTGCTCGTAATCGGGGTCGCCGTGGCGGATAATAAGTATCTTCATATTTTCATTCCTTTCAGCTCACAGAATATGGGTATCTGTACTCGCTCACTCTCCACAGCCCGTCGTCACAGCGTTCAATAACGAAATTGCCGCCGTCTGTGTAGCCCGTGAGCTCGCCCTGATCGTTGAATTTTTCCTGCCTGGAGCAAAATACCATTCTGTCCGCCGTCACTGTCACATCGGAGAATGTGAGAGTTCCGAGGGTGAAATCATATCCGCCGTCGCCGGCAATGCCGTAAAGCTCGCCGTTTATGTCGGTGTAGCGCTGGGGGGCGGCTGCGAATATCCTTTCGGCAGTCTCGGGAGTGAAAACGCTTTTCAGGTATTTTTTCAGGTCCTTTACCGAACTGAATCTGCTGTCATCTATTTTGAAATAGTAATCCGAAGCGGTCTTGTCATCGGGTCGGGGCATTTCAATGTAGTTTTCCCAGTCGGAAATGTTGAAAGTTGTCATTGTGAAATACTGAGCCGCCGAATTTGCCGCCGCCCAGCAGGCATAGCCGAAATACAGCGGGTCATCTTCGGATATATCCTCATATCCCTCGACCATTCGGGGCACATCGGGCTCGAATTTCAGCGTTTTTATCTTAACTCTGCTCTCAATAGGTCTTGGGTCACCGTTTTCATCGTAAAGATTGCTGTCGTCAACGGTTATCTCGTAGATGAATTTGTCAGGCTCGCTGTGATAAAGCTGGGTGCGGTCAAGGCAGTCACGGGATACGCTTTCCTCTTCCCCGTCGCCGTCGGTGTCCTCACTGCCCGTAATGCTTATCTCACGAAGCTCGCCGCCCTTGTCTATCATATAAAGCCTGCTCACGGAATAAACGGCATTGTCTGGGTCCTTGTCAAGCTCTTCTTGGGTAATGTCGAAGCTGAACTGCAAAATGTCGGGGATATATGTGTCATCGATATCATTGCCGATAATGGTCACAGCTCCCGATGCAAAGCCCTGTGAATACGGAAAATACGGCGTGTAGCCCGAGGGTGCGGTTATGACGAAATCACGTGTTTCGTATAGATTGTTCTCCACGGAAACGGCTATCTCGTCGGGATATTCGCCCTGCTTCACGGTTATGACATAGTTTTCCGCTGCGCCCTTTATCTCAGCTGAATAACCCGTGAATGGGTCTGAATCCGTGTCCGCAGAGTTAAGAGCGGCGGCGGAAATGATATTGTCGGCATTTTCGGCGGATAATGCCGTTTCGGGCGATGTTTCGGCAGCCGTGCCCGCTGTATTTTCACTTGCAGCACAGCCGCAGAGCAAGGCTGCAAGGGCAATTGCCGTTGCTTTTTTTATGGGGAGATGCATAATATTTTAACGTTCCTTTCGGCTTGTAGGTTTGTATATATTATAGCAGACATAACCCCTATTTGCAATTACAAATAGGTTACAGTACGGATAAAATATAATTTCAGGCAGCAAAAAACACCGCTCTCCGCAACAGGGGAGCGGTGATGTCAGTTTTATCACGCCACATCATCAAATAAACTTCCTTTGGGAGCTGTCTCGGTTCCCACGGAATAATCGGGCTCGCTTTTTGCTTTCGTCACCGTGCGGGTCTCGCCGCCTGCAATGTAAGCCTTGCCGCACTCGGGGCATATGCCGCTTTTGAGCACAACGCTCTGGGAAACGATCTCCCTGCCCTCTCTCGCAGCCTTTGCCCGGTTACGGTAAACGTGCTCCATCTCGTGACCTCTCACTGCCGATGCCGCAGCCTCGGGGGCTATCTTTGAAGCCGTTTTGAAGGAAACTCCCGGGTCATCGGAGCCGTCCTGATATTTCCTGTTCTTGCAGGTCTGGCATTCGCCCTGCTTTTCGTTCAGTTTTTCAAGCCGTTTTTCAAGATTGTTTATCCGCCTGTCAAGGGACGCAATTTTTGTTTCCAGTGCATTTTTGTCCGAAACCTTGTTCCGTGCGCCGTCAAATTCGTCACGCTGCTTTTTAAGCTCCGTCAGCTTTTTCTGAATGTCCGAAGCGGTGCTGCCTCCTGCGATGCTGTTCACAGCAACATTGCCATTTACATTAGTGTTGCCATTCACGGGAATATTACCGCCTGTGCCGATAGGTGAAACTGCCATATGCTTACCCCCTTTTCTGTATCTTTTGGAAGTATTATACCACAGCTTCACGGATTTTTCAAGCATTATAAGCAAAAAAATCACCGCATTATCCCATGGGAAAAATGCGGTGATGATATATGGGGAAATGATATTATACCTCAGCCTTAGCCTTTTTTGTAATGTTCACTCTGCTTCTGAGGATAAGCGCAAGACCGAATGCAAGTCCGACAGATATAAAATCCTTGAGAAGATAGGGAACGCAAACCAGCATTACGCTTGAAAGAAAGCCGCCGTCCTTGATAACGGTGAACTGTGCAGCGCCGCAGAGGTGGCAGATGAGAAGTCCTGCGATGCCGAGAGCGATTGCGGGGATTTTCCTGCCCGTGTCAGTGCCGAGACCGCAGAGGAGCGCCATAATAATAAAGCCCCAGATAAATCCGCCCGTAGGGCCTGTAAGTGAGCCGAGACCGCCTTTGAATCCCGAAAAAACCGGAACTCCCACAGCTCCGATAAGAACATATACAATAGCGGAAAGACCGCCAAGCTTCATTCCGAGAGTATATCCCGCCAACGCCACCGCAAAGGTCTGAAGTGTAACGGGGACACCTGAGGGGAGGGGAATTGCTATCTGAGAAAGAACGGCGATAACTGCCGCAAACATTCCTGTGAACGCCATATCCTTAGCGCTCATTTTTTTCTTTTCCGAACTGCTCATAATAAAAAAGCCTCCTTGAAATTTATCACGGATATATCATAGCACTATAAATTTACTTTGTCAACATATTTTTGTGCACAAGTTTACAATAGCCCTGTTTTTTACGACAGATTAACATATACTGCGTTTTGATGTGATAAAATTTACATTTATTGTAAAATAATTCGGCTGTGATTTTTCTCTGAAATGTTGCTCTCGGCTGTTGACGAATGGGAAAATATGTGATAAACTTTGACTTAAGTAAATTGTGCAATGAAATGTTGTAGGGGACGGGTCTCCCGTTCCATCGGTTTGAACGATAAGGAGATTTCGCAGTAAACTTTGTTTACTGTTGCGGAAGGGTGATGAGGGCGTATTGCCTTAGCAAGACAATTGCCCCTCGACCCCGCAAGCCTTTGAAAAGGCTTGACCGAAACTTTTAGTGTGTGTTAGTTTGTGCAGATTTTTTATATGCCCCGTGGCGGAAAGGAAACCATTATGACAGAAAATGAACTTAAAAAACTTCTTGAAGATATGACCCTCACCGAAAAGACAGAACAGCTCGTTCAGCTGAACGGCGATTTCTACGGCAGCTCCGAGGAGCTTACAGGCCCAGCCGCCGCATTTCATCTGACAAAGGAGCAGACCTACCGTGTGGGCAGCATTCTGAGCGAACACGGAGCGGCTCATCTTAAAGAGATGCAGGACAAAATAATGTCCACGCAGCCCCACCATATCCCCGCAATGTTTATGGCGGACGTTATCCACGGCTACAAGACCTCGTTCCCCGTGCCCATAGCTCTCGGAGCGTCCTTTGACCCCGAGCTTGTCCGCAAAACAGCCGAGATATCCGCAAAGGAAGCCGCTGCGGCTGGTATTCACGTTACATTTTCCCCTATGTCCGACCTGTCCCGTGACGGACGGTGGGGAAGATGTATGGAGAGCTTCGGCGAGGACCCTTTCCTTAACTCAAAGATGTCCGCCGCAATGGTCAATGGCTTTCAGGGGGATAACTGCGGCGAAAAGGGAAAAGTCGCCTCCTGTTTCAAGCATTTTGCCGCATACGGCGCAGTGCAGGCGGGAAGAGACTACAATGTTGCGGAGCTTTCCGAACGCACACTTTTCGAGGATTATCTCCCCGCCTACAAGGCAGCGATTGATGCAAGCGCAGAAATGGCAATGACCGCATTCAACACCCTTGACCGTGTTCCCTGCACGGTTTCCAAAAAAATGCTCCGTGACATACTCCGTGACAAAATGGGCTTTGACGGCGTTATCATCAGTGACTACAACGCTATCGGTGAGGCAATTATCCACAGTGCCGCCGATGACAGCAGAGATGCGGCGAAAAAGGCGATAAATGCAGGCGTTGATATTGATATGATGTCGGAGTGCTATGTAAATAATCTTGAAGACCTGATAAACAGCGGCGAGGTATCGGAAAAAGTCCTTGACGAAGCGGTTATGAGGGTTCTGCGGCTGAAAAATAAGCTTGGGCTTTTTGAAAATCCCTACAAGGACGCATCGGAAGATGAGGAAAAGCGCATCATAGGCTGTGATGAGCATATGGCATTTTCACGGAGGTCTGCCGCAGAATGTGCGGTAATGCTCAAAAATAACGGCATATTCCCACTCAGAGCCAAAAAAGCCCTTGTCATAGGCAAGCTCTGCGAAAGCGGTGAGATACTTGGCTTCTGGTCATTCTTTGCCGATAAATCGAAAACTGTTACCCTGCGTGATGCCCTCACACAGGTCTGCACCGACACGGAATTTGAGTTTATCCCGTCGGACGCTGCGGACGAAAAAGTCCTTGCCGCCGCAAGGAATGCCGATGCGGTGCTCCTCGTTCTCGGTGAGGACCAGACCTTTACGGGAGAGGCAAGGAGCTGCACGGACGTGTCCCTCGATGACGCTCAGAAAAAGCTTTTTGATGATGTGATATCCGTGAACAAGAATACCGCCGTGCTCCTTTTCGGCGGCAGACCCTTTGCCATTCCCGAAATCGCTGAAAAGGCTGCGGGAATACTTGAAATGTGGCTTCCCGGCACAGCAGGCTGCCTCGGCATTGCGGACATTATCTCGGGAAAAGCATCGCCCAGCGGCAGGCTGTCGATGAGCTTCCCCTACTGCACGGGTCAGTACCCCATAAGCTACAGCGCTTTCAACACGGGCAGACCCAAGGACAACAGCGTTAAGGGATATATCCCCTTCCTTTCAAACTATATGGACGCCCCAAATATCCCCCTCTATCCTTTCGGCTACGGACTTACCTACACATCATTTAAATATTCCCCCGTGACCCTGAGCGCCGCCGAGCTTACGATGAACAGCAGCATCACCGCAGGCGTTACAGTTACAAACACGGGAGACAGGCAGGGCTGTGAGACCGTCCAGCTTTATATCCGTGACCTTAAAGGCAGCGTTGTCCGTCCTCTGAGGGAGCTTAAGGGCTTTAAGAAAATCACCCTTGAAGCAGGCGAATCAGCTAATGTTTCCTTTGAGATAACTGCGGATATGCTGAGATTTTACGGCATCGATATGGAATTTGCTGCGGAAAAGGGCGATTTTGTTCTCTATATCGGCGGTGACAGCAGCACGGAAAATTCAGCGGAGTTTAAGCTCATATGAAAATAAAAAAGCTTCTCAGATTTATCCCCGCCGTGATAATAATGGGCATCATATTTTTCTTTTCCTCCCAGACGGGAGACGAGTCCACCGCCGTCAGCGATGAGGTGATATCGGTGACGGCGGGCGGTGATATGGTCGGCACGGAGCTTATCACCGTCATTGTGAGAAAGTCCGCCCATTTTCTTGAATATGCTGCCCTCGGCGCTATGGTCTATTTCGGACTGCGTGGGTTTGGCGATGAAAAAAACAGGGCAGGCGTATTGTTTTTTCGGGGCTTTTCGGCGGGCTGTATGCCGTGACAGACGAGCTGCATCAGTATTTTGTCCCCGGGCGTGCCTGTATGGCGACGGACGTTCTGCTTGATATGTGCGGGGCGTTTTTCGGGGCTGCCGTGATGTTTCTTTTGTATAAGCTCATAGGGCGATTGGTCAAAAACAATAAATAAACGGGCGGAAGTTCATAACAAATGTTAATTGAATTTCTGCCCGCAAAATGGTAATATAAATATAATATAAAAGTACGATGATGTCATTCACCGTGAATATGAAAGGAATGAAGCATATGAAAAGACTTATGTCACTGCTGATTTCCGCTGCAATGATACTGTCCGCAGGGGCATCTGTAAGTGCCGCCGATGCCGAAGTATCGTCGCCGCGGAAAACGATTACAATTTCTGAGGAACTTGCCGCAAAGAAAACAACTGCAAGCACCAAGGAAGTAAAGGTGACCTCCGTTAAGGTCTCCGAAAGCGAGATCACTCTCAAAAAGGGCGATACCTACACCATCAAGGCAACAATAGCCCCCAAGGACGCTTCCAACAAGAAGGTAACATATTCCTCCTCAAACAAGAATGTTGCCAAGGTAAGCTCCAAGGGCGTCATCACAGCGGTAAAGAACGGCACTGCCACTATAACCGTGAAGGCTGCTGACGGCAGCGGCAAGAAGGCTGTCATCACAGTAACAGTCTCCTCAAAGAAAGCGTCTTCCGATAAGACTACAGATACCAAAACAAGCGGTAAGAAAACAGACGCCAAGGCTACAAACGGCTTTGATACAAAGAAAACATCTATGGATATTGTAAAGGAAATGGGCGCAGGCTGGAATCTTGGCAACTCTCTTGATGCCCTCGGAACAGGACTTGCCTCCGAAACAGCTTGGGGCAACCCCAAGACTACAAAGAAAATGATCGACGATATCTGCGGCGCAGGCATCAAGACTATAAGGATCCCCGTGTCATGGGGCAAGCACTGCGATGCCAAGGGCAATGTTGACAAGGACTGGATGAAGCGTGTAAAGGAAGTTGTTGACTACGCTTATGACAACGGTGTTTACGTTATCCTCAATTCTCACCACGACAACACATATTATGACATCGGCGGCTGCGTAAAGAGCGATGATACTCTGAACAACTCCGTAAAAAAGATGAACAAGCTCTGGACACAGATCGCAAACGAGTTCAAGGACTATGACGAGCACCTTATCTTCGAGACCCTCAACGAACCCAGAACCGAGGGCAGTGCAAAGGAATGGTCGGGCGGAACGGCTGAGGAAAGAGAAGTTGTTGCAAAGCTCAATGAAGAGATAGTAAAGACTATCCGCAGCACAGGCGGCAACAATGCATACCGTCAGATAATGGTACCTGCATATGCAGCTACATCTTCCACCAACATTTTAAAGCAGATGAAGGTACCCGACGATGACAACATCATCGTTTCCGTTCACGCATATTCCCCCTATTTCTTCGCAATGGACGCAAACGGCTCAAACAAGTTCACAGACAATGACAAGAAGGAGCTTGACAGATTCTTCAAGGACCTCAACAGCATCTTCGTAAGCAAGGGTACACCCGTTGTTATCGGCGAGTTTGGCGCAACCAACAAGAAGAACCTCGATGACAGAGTTGCTTGGGCAGAATATTACGTAAAGGGCGCAAAGCAGTACAATATCCCCTGCGTGCTCTGGGATAACAACTCAGGCAGACAGAGCGGCGGCGAATGCTTCGGCGTTTACAGCAGAGACAGACAGGAATTTACATATCCCGAGATAATCGAGGCTATCGTAAAGGCTGCAAAGTAAGATAAAACAACGATACTGCACAAGGCGTCTGCGTATGCTTTGTGCAGTGCTTTTATATGGGAATGGAGGAATAAAGATGAAAAGCGGAAAAATTCTCAGATGTATGCATAAAATGCTGTCAGTTCTGTGTGCCGCCGTTATGCTTGCTGCGGCAGCTCCGTTTGCTTCGGCGCAGGAGCATTCGGCTGATGATTTTGTCCACGCCGATGGGAGAAAAGTGATCGGCACGGACGGCAGTGAGCTTCATATTCAGGGAATGGCACTGGGGAACAGCGTCTGGAGCAATCCGTCACTCCCCGATACCTCGCACCACAATGAAAAGACATACAAAGAGCTTTCGGAAATGGGCTTTAACAGCGTAAGATTTTACATCAATTACGGTCTGTTTGAAAACGACAATGATCCGTATCACTACAAGAAATCGGGCTTTAAGTGGCTTGACAAAAATATCGGCTGGGCGAAAAAATACGGTATGGGCATAATCATAAATATGCATTATCCCCAAGGAAAATATCAGTCAAATGGCGGAGGATTGGAGCTGTGGACGAAAAAGAGCTATCAGGACCGCCTTACCGCCCTCTGGAAAGCCATTGCAAAGCGTTATGCCGATGAACCGACAGTGTGGGGATATGGGCTGGTAAACGAACCTGTTGTCCCGATGAAAGACACTATGGAGGAGACCTTTGAGCAGTATAACAAGCTTATGCAGAGGATAATTTCCGAAATAAGAAGCGTTTCCCCCTATCAGGCGATATTCGTGGAGGGGATAGGCTGTGCGGTAAAGGCTGACGGCACAAGAGAATACGAATATTTTGCTGACCCCGAGCATTCGTTTGCGAAAACTGACGATAAAAACGTTGTTTACGAGTTCCATAAATATGATTCGTTTCACTTTACCCATCAGAATACCGACTGGGCAGGAACTAAGGGCATTACAATGACATATCCCTCCGAGGAGGTAGTGGGGGAAGATGTGATAAACGGCTGGGTCAAATGCGAGACTGCCGCAAAGAGATCAACAGCGCCAAACGGCTGGACGTATTTTGAAAGCAAGTCTGTTTCACTTTCGGACAAGGCAAACATTGTTATACCTGCTGTGAACGCTTCTTCACTGGGGCAGGATAATGCCGTTTATATTGATGACATCGTCTTTACGGAGATATCTCCCAAGGGAAAGCGCAGGGTGCTTTTCTCAGACGGATTTTCGGACGGAGAATTTATGGGAACTTCGTGGAGCGAGGACGGAAGCGGCGTTTCGGAATACTGTGCCGATGAGGGGAACAAGGCTGCGGGCTGTCTGAAAATTTCAGGCACAAACTCCTTTTATATCCAAAATTTCAAGCGCTATGAGATGAAAAAAGGATACAAGTATGTCGTTTCGGGATATATAAAATATGACTGCGGTTCTCCCGAAATAAGAATGGATATGTCGCTCAGCGAAAATATCCACAGCTTTGACAAGGACTACCTTGAATCGGGCATCAGACCATATGCAGAGTTTTCAAAAAAGCACAGTGTTCCGCTGTATCTCGGGGAATTCGGCGTTATTTCCCAGGGCTTTGGAAACGGACGGAACGGCACGGGCTGGGTAAGGGATATGATAAGCCTTTGCCGAAAGTATGATATCGGCTTTGATTATCACGTATATAACGAGCCTGCTTTCGGTCTGTACAAGGATTACCCCGAAGGCAGAAACGAAGAGCTGGCGGCGCTTTTCAAAGAGATGCTGAAAAATAAATGATCTGTTTATGAGAGCGGAGGAAACTCTGCTCTCTTTTTTTGTCTCACAGCCAAATTTTCTTCAGTAGGTGTTGACAAATATAAAAATATAAAGTATAATATAACCATAGAAAGTTCTTTTCCGCTGACCAATATGCCGGATACAAGTGGTTGGGCCGTAAGTTTTCCGCTGACCAATATGCGGGATATAAATGGTTGGGTCGTAAGTTCAAAAGCCTTGCTCCTGCAGGGCTTTTTCTTTTAGGAAGTGTACTATGGAACAATTTGGATTTTATGTGATAAAAGATGAGTTCTTTGAAAAATTCAATGACCCGTATCTCATACTAATAACCAATTAACCTATAGACAAATCCTCGGCTGAAATAAGCCCATT
>CAMBJF010000071.1 GCA_945867875.1 uncultured Ruminococcus sp.
GATAGCGTAGCGTCTCGTGGGCTCGGAGATGTGTATAAGAGACAGTTGTAATGCTGTTGACGCTTACAGTCATCATCATATCCGTATCACTTGTTATGTCAAAAAAACAAACGGACGAGCTTATGACGGAGCACACAGTAATAGGCATACATATCCTTGAAAATGATATGACGGTGGAGGAAGAGCGTCTCGGGCGTGCAGCAGATTCCATAGTTCAGGGCGCAGCGGCAGCGGCTCTTTCGGGAAACACCAGAAATCTTGAAACCTCCTGGAACAAAATAAAATCAACAGACAATGATTTTGCCATACTCACTGACACTGACGGAAATGTTCTCTGGCAGTCAGAGGGCTGTAAAATAACATCTTATGATGTCTCGGCAGCTCTGGCAGGAGATGTAAAGAGCGGTATCTCCGCAAACTGCGGCGTTCAGCTTGCTCTTGAATATATCACCCCCGTCAAGTACAATAACAGCACCCTTGTCGGTGCAGTTATTGTCGGTATGGATCTTGCCGAGCCCTCTTATCTTGACAATGTCAAGACTCAGTCCGAAACAGAAGTAACTCTTTTTGCCGGTCCCACACGCTACTCCACCACTATCGTGGACAAAAACGGTGACAGAGTTATCGGAACAGATATGGCTGACAATGTTAAGAGCACCGTCATAGACGGAGGAGAAGAATACAAAGGCAAGGCTGTGATAGTCGGACAGGAATATTACGTTATCTATCAGCCTATGTATGATATGGACGGAAAGCTTGTGGGTGCATATTTCTCAGGTCTTTCAGCCGCAAGCTCCAATGCACTTTTCAGAAATATGCTTATTATTGTTATCGTAATGGGCGTTGCGGTTATGGTCATCTCCTCGGTACTCCTCTTCCTGCTTATCAGAAAGATGATCGAGAAGCCAATAACCGAAGTTAACAAGATCGCCGATGATATGTGCAGCGGCAATCTCGGAACTCCCGACAGCTCATTCACATTCAGTGATGACGAAATGGGTATGTTCGCAAAGCGTCTTGAAGTGACCAAGAAAACCCTTAACACATACATAAATGATATCTCTGATATCCTTGCACATATGGGCGACGGCGATTTTACCCACACTCCCGCAGTTGAATACATAGGCGACTTTATCAGGATAAATGATTCATTCAAAAAGATAAACAAGAACCTCCATGGCATAATCCAGAACATAATTCTTTCCGCCAATGAGGTTATGAGCGGCGCTGAACAAATGGAAAGCGGCTCACAGACCCTTGCTGACGGCACGACCACTCAGGCTGCGGCTATTGAGCAGCTCTCCTCCTCAATAAGCGACATTTCCTCTCAGATAACCAACACCGCAAACAATGCAGGCACAGCAAACGAGCTGTCCCTCAGAACATCAGAAAAAATATCCGTTCAGGATAACGAGATAAAGAATATGATCTCGGCTATGAACGATATTCAGCAGCATTCTCAGGAAATAAGCAAGATAATCGGCACTATTGAAGATATTGCGTTCCAGACAAATATCCTTGCCCTCAATGCAGCTGTTGAAGCAGCCCGTGCGGGAGATGCAGGCAAGGGCTTTGCAGTGGTAGCGGACGAGGTAAGAAACCTTGCAGCAAAGAGCTCGGAAGCCGCTCAAAGCACCAACGCTCTTATCACAGCAACAGTAAACGCCGTGGAAAACGGCTCACGAATTGCAGAGGCAACCGCAGAATCTATGAAATCCGTCAAGACCTTTGCAGAGCAGACAAACGACCTTATTACACAGATATCCCAGGCATCGGCAACTCAGTCGGAAGCCGTACATCAGGTAACGGCAGGCATCGACCAGATATCGGGAGTCGTTCAGATGAACTCGGCAACCGCAGAACAGTCCGCAGCCTCCTGCGAGACACTCAGCAGTATGTCAAGAGAACTGAAAAATCAGATATCCAAGCTGAAAGCATAAAAAATTACTCCCGTTTGTGTAAAAGCAAACGGGAGGACTTTTTCGTTATCTTTATAATCCTAAGCTTTCAAAAACAGCGTTTACTTCCTTTGAAAGTATCTCAGAAACCTTTTCGTGGGATATCTCAGATGGGTGCCAGTCAGCTCCTATTCCGTCAGATTCAAGCTGAACGGGCAAGGGCACAAATTTTATCCTGTCATCGTGTTCCCTCTTGAATTTATCGACACAGGAAATTTCCTCTTCAAGGAGGTCTGTTCCCATAATTCCATATGTGCAGATAATATATGAAGAAGGATTTTTCTCTCTGAGCATTTCAAGGAATGCATAATACTTTTCACAGAATGTATCGCATCTTTCCTTGATGTGCTTAGTCCATGACTGGTCGTTGGTTCCCATATTGAAAACTATCACCTGGGGAACATAGCTTGTAAAATCCCATTCTGTGTAATGAGCGTGATCCTCTATGCCGAGAGACTTTTCAAGAGGACTGTCGGTGTATGGGTAAAGGTCGTGAATGAGCCAGTTATCAATGGGCTTTTCAGCTTTATCATCGACCCAGCAGGAATAAACACCCATTCCGCTCCAGGAAACATACTGAAACTCTGCTTTGCATTTAAGAGCAGTCTTATAAGCATAGCCCTTGATAGGATTTTCGGTCTCGGTAGAGAAAACGTCCTTGTTCCATATTCCGTCAATGCCGTAGCCGCATGTTATGGAGTCACCCACAAATTCGATCCTGCGCTCATATTCGGGCTTAGGCGGGGGCAGGAGTTCGCCGTCAATATGTATCTCAGAAATGCCCATCTTAGCAAATGCAGCCTCGGAAAGCTTCATAAGACGTATCTTTGTTTTTTGCGGTTTATCTGAACGATAAAGCTCATAAACAGCTTTCTTTTCATCTATCTTGAAAATCTTTGAAGGAACCGTCTCACCGTTCACGCACACACCTGCCCAGGCTCTGTAAATATCCTCGGGAGGGGTAAGATCACTGATTATCTCGGCACTTGCGCTTGTGCCCACAAATTCAAACTCGATAAAGGAATTGGTGTAGTCAATGTAGCGGACACCGTTTTTTTCAAGGCTTCTTCCGCTTATCCTCACCTTGCTGCTGTCGGCAGGAAAAGAAAAAATTTTTTCATCGTTCATCGGAGTATCGGTTCCTTTCATAATCAAACTTTATCTGTATAAACGAAAAAGCCTTATAAACAACCCTTTCAGATCATCTACAAGGCTTTTTGGAGCTGATTACCGGATTTGAACCGGTGACCTCATCCTTACCAAGGATGTGCTCTACCAACTGAGCTAAATCAGCGATTTGTTTTATGCTCTCTCGTCGGAGTGCTTTATCATTATAACTCCATTATTCGCAAAAGTCAATACTTTTTGACAAAAAAATCTTGTTAACTTTTTATGAACTTATAAATCCCGCTTTGTTACGTGAAAACTTAAAAAAATTTGGTTACAAAGCGTGAAAAAGGTTGCTGAATTATAACAAATTATTACAGATTCGTTTTAACTATAGAAATTCTGGAGAAAGTATGCTATAATCTAAATGCATCAGGAAAGTATGCACTCTGACAAACAACGAAAGGATGGAACATTATGAAAAAGACTATTGCCTCAGTAAGCGCAGCCAAAAGAACCGCTTGCCTCCTTACAGCAGGTATGATGATTTTATCTACAGGATTTATGACAGGCTGCGGCAAGAACAGCGATTCAAACAACACCGCCGTGGTCGATCAGCAGGAAGCTGCAAAAGCTCTCGCCTTCAAGGTAACAGATATACCTATCGAAGGTCTTGAGAATTTCTACGGCACCATTCAGTCAAAGAACGGACTTTTCTATCTCATTTACAATGAATATGAAAAAAACGGCGATGACTACCTTTCAAAGTATTACATAAAGGAATATGATGAAACAGGTGCTGAAAAGCTATCTATTCCTGTTTATGAGCAGACCGATCCCAACGTTTACGGAAACATTTACGGCGATCTTAATGTAAATGATGACGGCTCTGTTACCTGTCTCCTTAATGAGTACAGCTATGACGACGAGACAGGCGACAGCAATGAAAAATACAAGCTCCTCACCTTTGATTCCACAGGCGCAAAGGTCTCCGAGGTAGATATGGATAAGCTTTTCACCCAAGAAGATAATGACAACAACAGATATTTTCAGGGTTACATCATCGACTCTCAGGGCAATCTTATCCTCAATATGAACTCTGTTATCAGAATATGCGACAACACAGGCAAGAAGCTCGCTGACATTGATGCCGGTCTTTCCGAGAATGCCTGGATATCAAGCCTTATCACCACAAATACAGGCGTTCCCGCGGTTCTCATATATGACTACAGCAATCAGGACAATCCCAACGTCATCAAAGAGATAGATGTTGCCAACAAGTCATTCGGCAAGGAATATCCTCTTGCAAGCGGTATTATTAACGGAATTTACTCGGGCAGCGGTGATTACCTTTGCTACTCTACATCTGACACAGGCATTTCCGGTGTTAGAGCTGACACTTTAGCGGTTGAGCCTGTCCTCAATCTGCTGAACCTCGGTGTTGATAACTCAAATATCTCCACATTCTCGATATGCGATGATGGCTCATTCCTTACCGTAAGCACCGATTATTCGGGATACACCTCAAATACAACCATCAGCAAGATATCCCCTGTTGACAGCTCAGAGGTGAAAGAAAAGGAAATAATCACTCTCGGCTGCTTCAGCATCGACTGGAATATCCGCTCCGAGATCGCAGCATTCAACAAGCAGAGCGACAAATACACCATTTATACAACAAGCTTCAGCGATTCCAACGATACAAGCGACTGGAATGCCGCTCTGACAAAGTTCAACAACGAGCTTCTTGCAGGAAATGTTCCCGACCTTATCCTCCTCAATAACCAGATGCCCATAAACAGCTATGCATCAAAAGGTCTTTTCACTGACCTTTATGAATTTCTTGACAAGGATTCCGAGCTCAGCAAGGACGACTTTATGCCCAATGTCCTGACAGCTCTCGAAAAGGACGGCAAGCTTTATGAGCTTACTCCTGCATTCTCCGTCCAGACCCTTGCTGCAAAGACCTCTCTCGTTGGCACAGACCGCTCCATTACCCTTGACAGGGCAAAAGAAGTTATGGCAGGTATGGGAGACAATGTTCAGATGTTCTCCAACCCTATAACAGCTTCTGATTTCCTGTCAAACGCAATAACCTATTCTGATTTTGTTGACTACAAAAACGGAACCTGCAACTTTGACACACCAGAATTCAAGGCATTCCTTGAATATGCAAAAACTCTTCCCACCGAGATCGACTATGACAAGCTTTACAATGACAATCCCAACTACTGGCAGGATAACGAAAAGGCTTGCCGTGAGAACAGAGCCCTTTTCTACAATATGTACTTCAATGATTTCAGCACATACAAGCAGACAAGGGACGGTTATTTCGGCGAGGACATCACCTTCACAGGTTTCCCTGTATCAACTGAGGGTGAATCCGGTTCTATGATAACAGCGTCCTCTGAAATGGCTATTTCTTCAAAATCTAAGCACAAGGACGGTGCATGGGAGTTCATTAAGTACGTTATTTTAAACAATGTAACTGAAAAACCCGAATATGTATGGAATGAGTCCACAGGCAAACAGGAGACCACAGGCAACACCACATACTCTTCCAAGAGCTACAACCTCCCCGTTCTCAGAGATCAGCTCCGGAAGCTGGGCACTCAGGCAATGAGCACAAGCTATTACATCGACGCTGACGGCAATCAGGTTGAGCAGAGCTCTTCCTACTACATTGGCGACCAGGAAGTAAAGATCTCCGCACTCACTCAAGAGGAAGTTGATATGCTCATTGATTACTTCTCTTCTGTTACAAGGCTTTCAAGATATGACCAGAGCATCAACGACATCATCAACGAAGAAACAGCTCTTTTCTTTGATGGCACAAAGTCCGTTGACGAAACAGCTTCCATCATTCAGTCAAGAGCAAGCATCTATATGAGCGAACAGTATTAAACTATCCCAAATAAAACTAATGTCTGCACGGCTTTTGCTGTGCAGACATTTTTGTGTATGCATAAAAAATCCCGCCTTTCAAACAAACGAAAGACGGGTGATTTTTTATAACATTTATCCCAAATTTGAAAGTATAGCTCCGATAATATCAAAAAGCACATTCAAAATAATAATGAATACTATCACAGAAAGACAGCCTTTCAGCTTTCCTTTTGGCTTGACTTCGGGTGATTTTTCGGAATTTGACTGATTGCTCTGAGACATTCTCGGGTCATTCTGAGTAAAGGTCTGTTTCTCGTGGGTGTGCCCCGGTATCTGAGAGCAGTCAATGGAATAATCAGTGTTATCCTCATAAACTGCGCTGCCGCAGTGGGAGCAGAAGTCATCGTCCTTGCTCAGGCGGTGACAGTTCGGACACATTTTCATTGCTGATACCCCCTTAAATATGTGCGCAGGAATTATTCTCCTGTATATTCAACTATTCTGACAGACTCCATCTGTACCTGAGTGATTGGCTTATCATTCTCGTCAGTTTCGACCTGTCCCATGGCTCTTACAACGTCCATACCCTCGAAAACCTGTCCGAAAACGGTGTAGCTGCCGTCAAGGAAAGGAGTTCCGCCGTATTCCTTGTAAAGCTCCTGAACATTCTTGGGCTGGGTCATTCCCGCTTCCTCAAAGGTCTCATAATAATGAACAGAGCCGTCCGCAAGACGTGTTCCGCCGAGCTCATACTCGCCGGGGTCTGTGTTTACGATATAAAACTGGCTTCCGTCAGTAGAGGTGGAGCCTGAATTTGCATATGCAACAGCACCGCTGAAATGGTAAAGTCCTTCGGGGATGCCTCCGTCAAATTTTTCACCCCAGATAGACTTTCCGCCTGTTCCCGTACCTGTGGGGTCGCCGCCCTGATTCATAAAGTGAGGGATAATGCGGTGAAAAATAAGCTCATCATAGTAATTCATATCGGCAAGACCGATGAAATTTTCAACGCCCTTCTGAGCCTGCTCAGGAAAAAGCTTTATCTTAATTTCACCGAAATCCTTAACGGTGATTACAGCGATCTTTTCTCCCTCTTTCGGAGCATCAAAATTATAGACAGGGCCTTCGTCTGCATTTGATACAGCTGTATTATCGGCAGGCTGAGTATCGCTTGATTCAGTATCATCTGCACTCTTTGCTCCGCAGGCGCAGAGCATTGCTGCAGTCATTGCTAGAGCTGCTAATTTTTTTAAGGTAGTTATCTTCATTTCATTATTCCTTTCGATATTGTCACATATGTGTCTCTGATTCCTTGCCAACAACTGTCACTTTCAGCATATTGGTGTTTCCTGCAACTCCGAGAGGGATACCCGCTGTAATAACGGTAACATCGCCCTTTTCAAGAAGTCCGTGGCTCTTCGCAGCTTCGATAGCGCCGTCAAGAAGCTCATCGGTGCTTGATTTTTCGTCCATCATAAGAGGAGTTACGCCCCAGGAAAGGTTCATCTGACGGCATACAGTCTCGTTTGGAGTGCAGCCGATTATGGGGCAGGCAGGACGGAATTTTGACAGCATTTTGGCTGTGCCGCCTGTTTTGGTAACGGTAACGATAGCCTTTGCACCAAGGTCGTGAGCAGTAGTGCAGGCTGCGTGGGAAATTGCATTTGTAATACTCTTGCCCTTGTCCTCAGCACGTGCTCTGAGACGGTTCACATAGTTGATGTCATTTTCGGTGGTCTCCGCAATAAGCGCCATTGTGCGGACAGCCTCAACAGGGTGCTTGCCCGCAGCAGTCTCGCCGCTGAGCATAATTGCCGATGTGCCGTCATAAATGGCGTTCGCAACGTCCGTTATCTCGGCACGGGTGGGTCGGATATGGGTAATCATAGATTCAAGCATCTGTGTGGCAGTAATGACCTGCATACCTGCATTATAGCCCTTTCTGATAAGGTCTTTCTGGATAGCAGGAATCTGCTCAAAGGGTATCTCAACGCCCATATCGCCTCTTGCAACCATTATTCCATCAGCAACTTCGAGTATCTCGTCAATGTTCTTCACACCGTCCATATTCTCGATCTTTGCAATTATTCTCGGTGTGCTCCAACCGAGACTTTTGATGAATTTTTTCAGATATGCCACATCTGCGGCAGTTCTTACAAATGAAGCCGCAATAAAATCAAAGCCTATCTTTGAGCCAAACTCAAGGTCATTCATATCCCTTTCGGAAAGATAAGGCATTGAAAGCTCAACTCCGGGCACATTTATGCCCTTGTTGTCGGATATCTCACCGCCGTGAACAACAACGGTGTGAATCTCATTTCCGCTGACGCTTTCAACTCTCAGCTCAACAGCGCCGTCATTTATGAGTATGGCAGTCCCCTGCTTTACATCATCGGGCAGACCCTTGAAGCTGATAGATGCTATTTCCTTGTCGCATACCCTGTCCTCGGTGGTAAGCGTGAATTTGTCGCCGTCCATAAGAGTAACAGGTGTCTTGTCGGCAAATTTTCCGAGACGTATCTCAGGACCTTTCGTATCAAGCAGCGACGCAACAGGCAGACCAAGCTCCTCTCTTATGCGGCAAAGCTGCTCAAAACGTCTCTGATGAGTAGGATAATCCCCGTGTGAAAAATTAAAACGTGCAACGTTCATTCCCGAGAGCATCATATCTCTAAGAATGTCGTCATTGTCTGTTGCAGGACCCATTGTGCACACTATCTTTGTTTTTCTCATAAAATCTCTCCAATCCTTACGGCTTTCCAGACCGTTATATATTTATATCATTTCCCTTTTATGTCGGAAAATCAAGAACGTGCAGTGCAATTGTGAAATAAAGAAGTGTCGAACAGCTGTCAACAAGGGTGCTGAGCAGTGGTGCGGACATAATTGCAGGGTCAATGTGTATCTTTTTCGCAAGCATAGGCAGCATACAACCGAGAAGCTTTGACAGTATAACAGTTCCGATGAGCGTAACCGAAACCACCGCCGCTATTTTTACATTGTGGTAGAACAGCACTATCCTGAAAAAGTTCACCACTGAAAGAATAAGGCTGCATATAATGGCAATGCGGAATTCCTTGAAAACTACCTTAAAGAAATCCTTAAGACGTATCTCTTCCATCGCCATACCTTGGATTATCATTGTTGATGACTGAGAGCCGCAGTTTCCGCCTGTTCCAGTAAGCATTGGCATAAAGGAAACGAGGAGAGGTATTGCGGATATCTGAGCTTCAAAATGATTGGTTATAGCACCTGTGAGAGTGGCTGAAAGCATAAGTACAAGGAGCCATACTATTCTGCTCCGTGCGTGCTTCCATACACTTGTCTTGAAGTAGCTGTCCTCACTGGGGACAACCGCACTCATCATTGCCATATCCTCGGCATTTTCCTCTCTGATGACGTCCATAACATCATCGAAAGTGATTATTCCGACTATACGGTTTTCCTTGTCAACAACAGGCACAGCCGCAAGGTCGTGCTTTGCAAAAAGATTCGCAACGGCTTCCTGGTCGTCGTGGGTATAAACGCTGACGACTGTGGAATCCATAATATCCTCGATAACAGCGTCCTCGTCCGCAACCACAAGGTCAAGGAGCGATACGCTTCCCACCAGACGGCGGTTATCAGTGACATAACAGGTATAAACCGTTTCCTTTACAACTCCAACGCTTCGGATACGCTCAAAGGCTTCTTTGACGGAATCCGTTTTTCTGAAATAAACGAACTCCGTTGTCATAATGCTTCCCGCACTGTCCTCGGGATAGTTCAGAAGCTCGTTTATCTGCTTTCGCTTATCGGGGTCGGTTGCTTTCAGTATTCGTGAGACCACATTAGCGGGCATTTCCTCGATGATATCTACCGTATCGTCAAGGAAAAGCTCGTCAAGCACAGCTCTGAGCTCTCGGTCGGATATGGCATTTATCAGTACCATTTGCAGGTCGCTGTCCATATACGTGAAAGCCTCGGCTGCAAGCTCCTTGGGGAGCACACGGAAAATAAGGGTAAATTCCTTTTCGCCGAATTCGTCCTGCTCTTCGATAAGCTCGCTGAGTAGCTGGGCGATGTCGGCGGGCATCATTTCCTGGAGTGCAGTTTTGAGCTGCACGAACGCTCTGTGCTTAACCAGCACAGCAGCTTCATATTTTTCCATTTCAAAGACCTCCTTTTGTTAATTAACAGGAGGTACGATACCGATCTTCTCTGTCTGCGCCCTTAAGCTATTCTCACATCACCGAAACATGGAGCAGTGAGGTATAAAAAGCACAGACAGAGCGCCTTCGTGGTACCACACCGCTGTTACTTCCGCTTTCCATACCTTCACCTTCCTTTTCACAAAGGACAGCGGCCACTGCCGCTAATCCCGCAATTAATATTATTATACATTATTTTCTTATATCTGCCAATCACTGTGTTAAATTTTTTATACGATTTTACGCCGTTTTTACACAAAAAAAGCGGCACACGTTAAAAAAC
>CAMBJF010000072.1 GCA_945867875.1 uncultured Ruminococcus sp.
TCTCAAAGCTCTGACAGCTTCTGCGGCAGGGATATTTGCCGTGGGCGCTCTGGCATTCACCGCTTTTGCGGAGGATTACACTTTTGATATTTCCGAGCCTGTTCAGTCAAACGGCTCATGGGGTCAGTCCTTTACCTATTACACAGCAAATGACGAGGGTCACCCCGGCAATTTCGATGCTACCTGGATAACTCCCGATTCCGAAGTAGTCGTTGATTATACATACGAGGGCGAGACAAACAAGGCTCCTCTTGAGCTTATCTGGCAGACTTGGGACGGTCCCAAGGAAGCAGACCCCGATGTAAAGGGCAAATGGAACAAGGTAAGCCCTTATGAATACGATGAGACTTCCGCAAAGTTTTCCTATGAGGACATTGTAAATGCATACGGAACAGACGATTTCTCCACCGTATATGCCATCAACGTGGGTGATACAGGCGTTAAGCTTACTGTAACAGGCGTGACTATCACCAACTGCGATATCGTTGAGGCTGTTGAGACAGAAGCTGAGACCGAGGCGGAGACCGAAGAGGATACAGAGGCAGCGGAGGAAACCGAAGAGACCGATGCAGAGGAAGCCGCTGAGGAGACTGAAGTCGAAACTGAGGAAGAGACCACAGTGACCACAACCGAGACAGAAAAGGAAACCACTGTCAAGGAAACAAAGGCTGAGACCGAGTCCGTTACCACTGTTGCTACCACAAACATTGCCGACAACGCTCCCAAGGAGGGCGGCGGCGGAGTTGTCGTAGTTATCATCATTATCGTTGTGGCTGTGGCTGCCGCAGGCGTTGGAATTTACTTTGTTGTAAAGAAGAACAAAGGCAAGTATTATTAATAAGCATAAAGCCATAAAGCGAAGAGCCGTTCCCACGATCGGGAACGGCTCATTTTTATTCTTCGCTGTTATTTTCAGGCTTTTCAAGTTTCACTCTCTTGCGCTTAAATTCCATTTTCAGCTGACGGGGTAGGAAAAGCTCCATACCGTCAAGGATTTTTTCGTTGGGGGTGAAGATAAGACGGACATTTCCCTCGCTCTTGTGAACGAAATCAGCGTAATAATCCTTGCCGCTGCCGCTTGATGCTAGAACGGTGGTGCCGTTAAAATCGGGAGCTTCATCAAGTGTGCCGAAAGCGGTGAAATCACCGATAGATGCGCTGAGAAGGCGCTTTCTCTTTCTCTTGCCGATTATCTTGTCGATGTCGATGTCGCCGTTGGTGAGGATATATTCGTACTCAGCGTCAATGCCCGTCATAAGGTAATATGCGCCGTAGAACACGCCTGCGATGACGAGAATGCTCACAGGGAAAACTATGAACCACAGTGCCGCTGCGGCGAGTATTGCGGCTGCAAGGCCTATTCCTATCCTTTTGGCTGTGTCCGCACCTGTGGGGGCTTTTGTCACGAGACATTCAGTATAAAAATCATTGTTCATTATATTTTTTTCGTCCTTTCAAATAATGCTTTTTATAAATTATAGCACAACGCAGGGCTTTTTTCAAGCAAATTATATAAACAAACTAAGTTTCATCTGATTATCACCTAAGCACAAAACATATGTGCTGCATATAAAGCAAAGAAAAACCCGAAAGAGAATAACGCTTTCGGGCAGACTCTTTATCAGTGATTACTGATTGTCCTCGATGTACTTAACGATATCGCCGACAGTCTTGATGTCCTTAACTGCTTCGTCGGGGATCTCTACATCGAATTCTTCTTCGAGAGACATAACGAGGTCTACTACGTCGAGAGAATCAGCGCCCAGATCGTCCTGAATGTTAGCCTCAGCGACTACCTTTTCAGCGTCAACGTCGAGCTGCTCTGCAACGAGCTCCTTAACCTTATCGAATACCATTGTGTTTTCCTCCTTGTGATTATATCATAAAGACTAATTGTCCTTACTTAAGTGGGTGTAAAGCGGCTGTTATTCCTCTTCGGCAGCTGTGTCGGGCACGCCCTCTGAGAATACGCCGATTTTTCTAAATTTATTATATCGTTCATTCAGCAAAACGTCAATATCTTTTTTCATTTTACTGTTCAGCGATTTTACCAAAAAATCAGAGATATTTTCGGCAGTGGTTTCCGCATCATTGTGCGCACCGCCCTCAGGCTCCGAAATAATGGCGTCTGCAATGCCAAGCTCAACCGCATCGGTGGCTGTGACACGCATTATATTGCAGGCTTCACGCTCCTTTGAAGCGTCTTTCCAAAGGATAGATGCAAAGCCACGGGGGGATATAACGGAGTATATCGCATTTTCAAGCATTGCCAGCTCGTCGCATACGCCCAGAGCCAGCGCTCCGCCGCTGCCGCCCTCGCCAAGCACTACGGATATTACGGGAGTTTTCAGCACCATAAATTCCGCAAGATTTCGAGCGATAGCCTCGCCCTGTCCACGCTTTTCCGCAGCCACTCCGCAGAATGCGCCGGGGGTGTCGATAAAGCAGATAACGGGACGGTGGAATTTTTCAGCCTGACGTGCAAGTCTCAGCGCCTTGCGGTATCCCTCGGGGTGGGGCATAGCAAAGTTTGATGCCTTGTTTTCAAAGATATCTCTGCCCTTGACCTCAGCGATAACGGTAACGGGGATATTTCCCAGTCTGCCTATGCCGCCAAGTATTGCGCCGTCATCACCGAAGAGACGGTCGCCGTGAAGCTCGTAGAAATCGTTGAATATAAGGGGAAGATAGTCCCTGATAGTGGGGCGGTTCTTGTTCCTGATTATTTCAAGGCGTTCAAAGGGGGTGATGCCGCCGTTTTCTATAATTTCTTCAGACACGGATATCGACCTCCCTGTATGGTTTGTGGAGACGGATAAGGTGGGCTATGGTGCGTCTCAGATTTTTTCTGTCAACGATCATATCCGCAAATCCGTTTTCAAGAGTAAATTCGGCGGACTGGAAATCTTCGGGGAGCCGCTGCTTTATGGTTCCCTCGATAACACGTCTGCCCGCAAAGCCAACAAGCACCTTTGGTTCTGCGATTATGATATCACCCAGAGATGCAAAGGACGCTGTTACGCCGCCTGTGGTGGGGTCGGTGAGAACGGTTATGTAAAGTCCTCCCGCCTGAGAAAGCTTTGCCGCTGCGCCGCTGGTCTTTGCCATCTGCATAAGGGAAACAAGCCCCTCCTGCATTCTTGCTCCGCCCGATGCGGTAAACAGCACTAATGGCAGCTTCTTTTCCGCAGCCTTTTCAAAGGCACGTGTGACCTTTTCGCCGACCACGCTGCCCATTGACGCCATCATAAAGTGTGAGTCCATAATGCCGATGATGCAGCGTTCGCCCTTTATGGTGCATTCGCCTGTTACGACGGCTTCGTTCAGCCCTGTTTTTTCCTTCAGTCCTGCTATTTTTTCCTCATAATCGGGAAAATCTATGGGATTAAGGCTTGTCATATCCTTGTCGTACTCAACGAAGCTGCCCTTGTCAACGGTTATGGAGAGCCTCTGCCTTGCGCTTATCCTGCTGTGATAGCCGCAGGAGGGGCATACCCAGCTGTTGGCTTCAAGCTCATCAGCCGTGCAGCTTTCGGAGCATCGGGGGCACTTGAACAGCTTTTCCGCAGGGGCATCGGGGGCTTTTTCGCTGTCGTCCACGTTAAAGCGGGCGGTGACGACCTTAAACAGATCCTCTAACAATCTTTTCGCCTCAATTCGTTTTTAGTTCTTTGCTTCATTTGACAGCTTCCTGCCTAAGTAGCCGATATCATAGGTACCGCTTTCAAAAACGCTGTCTCTGATAAGGGAGAGCTGGAAATCTATGTTCGTGTCAACGCCCTCAACGATAAATTCCGCCAGCGCCCATTTCATTTTGGCAATGGCTTCATCCCTTGTGGGAGCGTGGACGATGAGCTTCGCTATCATACTGTCGTAATAGGGGGGGATGGTGTAGCCCTGATAAACTGAGCTGTCCACACGTATTCCGGGGCCTCCGGGAATATGGAGAGCTGTGATCTTTCCGGGGCTCGGGCGGAAATTGAACTCAGGATTTTCCGCATTTATTCGGCATTCAATGGAATGACCGTGTATATTTATATCCTTCTGTGTGAAAGGAAGTCTCTCGCCGTCAGCTATTTTTATCTGATGCTTAACAAGGTCGATGCCTGTTACAGCCTCGGTAATGGGGTGCTCCACCTGGATACGGGTGTTCATCTCCATAAAATAGAAGCGCCTGCCGGAATCAACGAGGAACTCGATAGTGCCTGCATTTGTATATCCGCATACCCTTGCAGCGGTAACAGCCGCACGTCCCATTTTCTCACGAAGCTCGGGGGTCATAATGGGAGAGGGTGTCTCTTCAAGCACCTTTTGGTTGCGCCTCTGCATTGAGCAGTCACGTTCGCCGAGATATACGGTGTTGCCGAACTTATCCGCAAGTATCTGCACCTCGATGTGCTTGGGATTTACAATGAATTTCTCCATATAGATGCTGTCATCGCCGAAGAAATTCTTGGCTTCCTGCTTTGCCGCAGTTATGGCGTCCTCAAGATCCTCGGGGCGTTCAACAAGACGTATTCCACGTCCGCCGCCGCCTGCCGATGCCTTTACCATAAGGGGGCAGCCTATCTCGGCACAAAGGCGCTTTGCGGTCTCCATATCGGGAACTGCGCCGTCAGAGCCTGGGATAACGGGAACTCCCGCCGCTTTCATAGCTTTCTTTGCGGCAGCCTTGTCACCAAGCATACTGATAGATCTGGGGCGGGGGCCTATGAATGCAATGCCGTTGTCCTCGCAGAGCTGCGCAAAGTCTGCATTTTCGGAGAGAAATCCGAAGCCTGGGTGAACAGCTTCCGCACCTGTCATCTTGCAGGCTTCGATTATAGCGGCAGCGTTAAGGTAGCTGTCCTTTGTTGCGGGAGGACCTATGCATACGCTTTCGTCAGCTATCTGAGCGTGGAGAGCGTGCCTGTCGGCGGTGGAATAAACGGTAACGGTGTGTATCCCAAGCTCTCGGCAGGCTCTTATTATCCTGACAGCGATCTCGCCACGGTTGGCTATAAGAACTTTTTTAAACATTTTTACTCAGAGCCTTTCGGGTTTACTTTATGGCAAAGGTTATCTCGGCGGTAACAGCCTTTTCGCCGTCAACGGTGCAGATGCCCTTGCCTACGCCGATAGGACCCTTGACCTTGATTATCTCGACTTCAATTTTAAGTCTGTCTCCGGGAACTACCTGTCTGCGGAACTTAGCTTCCTTGATGCCGCCGAAAAAGCCTATCTTGCCCTTGTTTTCGGGAAGAGCCAGCATAGCCGCACAGCCTGCCTGCGCCATCATCTCCACCATAAGCACGCCGGGTACAACGGGGTAATCGGGGAAATGACCCTTGAACCAGAATTCGTCGGGGGTCATATTCTTGTATGCCACAACACGCTTGCCGGGTTCAAGCTCCTCTATCTCGTCAATGAGGAGAAAGGGGTCACGGTGAGGGATAAGTTCCTTTATCTGTTCCTTGTTATAAAGCATTGGTGTTCCTCCTTATCCGATTATCATTACGGGCTGATCGTATTCCACAGCATCGCCGTTTTTAACGAGCAGCTTCTTTACAACGCCGTCAACGGGGCTGGGTATCTCGTTCATTATCTTCATCGATTCGATTATCATAATAACGTCGCCGCGCTTTACCTTCTGTCCGACCTGAACAAAAGGCGGCTTGTCGGGTGCGGGGGAGGAATAATATGTGCCCACAACGGGAGCCTTGACGGTCTCGCCTTCGGGAGCCGCATCAGCTTTTTTCTCAGCCTTTGCTGGGGTGACAGGAGCCTGTGCGGGAGCAGGGGCAGCTCCGAATGCAGTCTGCATCATCGGAGGAGGGGGAGGGAGCTTCTTGCCCTTAATGACGATCTTTGCGCCGATGTCATCATCTTCAAGGCGAATTTCTCCCAGGTCCTTTTCGTTGATTATGTCCGCAAGAGCGGCGATATCCTCTATTTCAAGGTCAAAGGGTAATGTGCCCATTTATTTTCAGTCCTTTCGGGTCGGCTTATTCGGCATATTTCTTGAAGCAAAGAGTTGCATTATGGCCGCCGAAGCCTAAGTTATTTGTAAGAGCGGCATTTACAGTCATATTTCTGTTGCCGTCGGTGCAGTTGTCAAGGTCGCACTCGGGGTCGGGTACCTTGAAGCCCACAGTCTTGTGAACGAAGTCTTCCTTGCAGGAAAGTGCTGTAACGATAGCCTCAACAGCTCCCGCAGCACCGAGAAGATGACCTGTCATAGACTTGGTGGAGTTTACAACAACATTCCTTGCCGCATCGCCGAGAGCAAGCTTTATAGCTGTAGTCTCGCAGAGGTCATTGAGATGAGTTGAAGTTCCGTGAGCGTTGATGTAATCTATATCCTCAGGAGCAAGTCCTGCCTCCTCATATGCCAGCTTTATAGCGGCAGCCGCAGCTTCGCCTGCGGGGTCGGGAGAGGTCATATGGAAAGCGTCACAGGTAGCGCCGTAGCCTGCGATCTCAGCGTAAATCTTAGCACCTCTTGCCTTTGCGTGCTCCATTTCCTCAAGGACGAGCATACCGCTGCCCTCGCCGAGAACGAAGCCGTTTCTCTCAGCGTCAAAGGGGATAGAGCATCTTTCAAGGTCAGTGGAGCGTGAAAGAGCCTTCATATTGTTAAAGCCAGCAAGAGCAAATTCATTAACGCAAGCCTCTGCTCCGCCTGCGATGCAGACATCGAGATAGCCGTCCTTGATGCGTCTGAAAGCCTCGCCCACTGCGTGAGTGGAGGAAGCGCAGGCTGTGGTGGTGCAGTAGTTTGCACCCTTGAAGTTAGTCTTCATAGAGATAGTGCCCGCAGCCATATTTGCTATCATAGAGGGAATGTAGAAAACGGAAACTCTTCCGGGACCCTTTTCAAGGTACTTGGAGTATTCCTGCATAGTAAGGTCAAGTCCGCCGATGCCTACGCCTGCGATAACGCCTGCTCTGTAGGGGGCGATGTCCTCAAACTTTGTGCCTGCGTCGCCGAGAGCGTCAAGTGCGGCATAAACTGCGAACTGGGTAAATCTGTCCAGTCGCTTTGCTTCCTTTTTCTCAACGTACTTGTCTATGGAAAATTCCTTTACGGGAGCAGCGATCCTTACCTCAAAGCCCTCGCTTACTATATCGTCAATAAAGCTGAATCCCAGCTTGTTTGCCTTGATGTTGTTCCAGAATTCCTCAACGGAATTTCCGAGAGGGGTAACAACGCCCAGTCCTGTTACAGCAACTCTTCTCATATATTCGATCCTTTCGTTATGATTTTCGGGTCATCACATCGAAATGCCGCCCGAGATCTCGATGACCTGTCCTGTTACATAGGAGGAATCCTCGGAAGCGAGGAATGATACCACGCTTGCGATCTCTTCAGGCTCACCGTAGCGCTTCATAGCGATCTGAGCGAGCATTGCAGCTTTCTGATCGTCAGTGAGCTTATCGGTCATAGGTGTGTGGATAAATCCGGGTGCAACGGCGTTGCAGGTAACGTTTCTGGAGCCAAGCTCTTTGGCAACTGTCTTTGTCATACCGATGATAGCAGCCTTGGAAGCGCTGTAATTTATCTGACCTGGGTTGCCGTAAAGTCCAGCAACGGAAGCGAGGTTGATGATATGACCGCTTCTCTGGCGCATCATAACGTTGCCCACGAACTTAGTCATATTGAAAACGCTCTTCTGGTTTACAGCAATTACCATATCGTACTGCTCTTCGGGCATTCTTGCCATAAGACCATCTCTTGTGATGCCTGCGTTGTTAACGAGAACGTCAATTGTGCCGAAACGCTCCTTGACCTTCTTCACCATTTCCTCGCACTGGTCGTACTTGGAAACATCTGCGCAGAATATCTCAGCCTCAACGCCGAGAGCCTTTACCTTGTCAACGATATCGTTGTTTTCAAACATTGTCATATTAAGGTCGTTGAAAGCGATATTCATTCCGTCCTTGGCAAGTCGGAGTGCGATAGCAGCACCGATACCTCTGGACGAGCCTGTGATTATAGCAGTTTTTGCCATTTGCTCATTCCTCCGTTATCTTAAAGAGTAGTAATTTTTATATTGACAGAAAATCCGGTAAATAATCAGAAGTCAACGCCGAGGAGCTTGCCTGCCTGCGCTGAAAGCTCATCTATTATCTCCTTGACGGGCTTTACGTCGTTTATCATACCTGCAATAAGTCCGCAGAGCATAGAGCCTTCATCAGTGTTGCCGTCAACAACAGCCTTTCTGAGAGAGCCTACTGTGAGAGCCTCGAAATCCTCCGGAGGAGCAGCCATTTTCTCCATTTCCTGGAGCTTCTTTGTGTATTTGCTCTTGATGCAGCGGCAGGGGCTGCCCGAATAGAAGCCTGTGATGGCATTGTCGGTGTCCTTTGCTTTTACAACTGCATTCTTGTAGTTTTCGTGTATCTTGCATTCTTCGGAAGCAAGGAAGCGTGTGCCTATCTGAACGCCCTCTGCGCCGAGCATAAAGGAAGCGGCGATACCTCTTCCGTCCGCAATGCCGCCTGCTGCGATAACAGGAACGCTTACAGCATCGACTACCTGGGGAACGAGGCACATTGTGGTGTTCTGACCGATGTGACCGCCTGACTCAGTGCCCTCTGCGATAACAGCGTCCGCACCTATTCTTTCAAGTCTCTTTGCCAGTGCAACTGAGGGGACAACGGGAATTACCTTGATCCCTGCCTCTTTCCACGCAGAGATGTACTGACCGGGGTTGCCCGCACCTGTGGTTACGAATGAAACGCCCTCTTCGATAACGAGCTTTGCAAGCTCCTCCGCATTGGGGGACATAAGCATAATGTTAACGCCGAAGGGCTTGTCGGTAAGCTCCTTGCACTTTCTTATCTCAGCTCTGAGGTAATCTATGGGAGCGGAGCCGCCTGCAATGATGCCTGCGCCGCCTGCGTTTGAAACAGCAGAAGCAAGTGTGCTTTCAGCTATCCACGCCATACCGCCCTGTAAAATTGGCTTTTCTATTCCGAGAAGCTCGGTCACTCTGTTTTTCATATCTTTGTATCCTTTCCGTTTATTTTTTTTCTTCCTTTAAAGTGACGGATAAGCAGAACTGCTGCGATAATTACAGCAATTATGAGAATGATGGGCGGCAAAACAGCTGCACCTGCCATTATCGGGCTTATCATAACGTCAGCAAAGCGTATAAAATCCATATCAGTATTCAACGATTACCGAACCAAGTGTCAGACCTGCGCCGAAACCAACGAGGCATACCTTCATTCCACGCCTGAGCACGCCCTTTTCAACAGCATCGTTTAAAGCTATGGGAATAGATGCGCTGGAAGTATTGCCGTGCATATCAATGTCGGTGAAGAACTTGTCCATAGAAACGCCGAGGTTCTTTGCGGCGGTCTCGATTATTCTGATGTTTGCCTGATGAGGGATAAAGAGGTCAATGTCGTTTATGTCAAGACCGATTTTCTCAGCAGCATTTCTTGCGGCAGTGGGAAGCGCCTTTGTAGCGAACTTGTAAACTTCCTTGCCGTCCTGAATGAGGAGCCTGTGGTCAATGGACTGGTCAGTCTCATCATCAATAACAGGGCGCTCCGCTGTGGAGAAAGGACTGTGCTGATGCTGATTCTTTGCATAAAGGAACTTTGCGCCTGTTCCGTCAGCACCAAGCCAGCTTGTGAACAGCTTGTCCGACTTTTCGAGAATAACTGCCGCAGCGCCGTCTCCGAAAAGCACGCATGAGGAGCGGTCGGCAAAGTTTGTTATATAGGAGAGATTTTCGTTTGCGGATACCAGCACATATTTGAGATTATCGTCAGTAGCAAGGTAGCGGTGTGCTGTGTCCACGGAATATACAAAGCCCGAGCAGGCTGCGCCAAGGTCGAAAGCCGCAGCGTTTACTGCGCCTATCTCACGCTGGATAAGGCAGGAAGCGGAGGGGGTAACAAAATCGTTGGTGATGGTGGAGGAAATGATAAGACCAATTTCCTTGGGGTCAATGCCCGCCCTTTCAATAGCCTGCTTTGAAGCCATTGCACCCATATACCAGGTGGGTTCGCCGTCGGACATTCTTCTCTGGCTTATGCCTGTACGGGTCCTGATCCACTCATCGTTCGTCTCCACGATCTTAGCCATATCGTCATTTGTAACGGCAAGCTTTGGAGCGTAGCCGCCTGTTGACACTATATTAATTCCGCTCATCTGTCTTTTACCAATCCTTTCAGGGGTAATGCTGCCTGAAAAAATGATTTTCGGGCATTTGCTATTGTAATTTGAGAAAAAATGTGTTATTATAATTAATGTGGCAGGGCTATGCCGCCGCACAATACAATACATTATATATTGTAATATATCTGTCTCTTATACACATCTGACGCTGCCGACGATATGCAGTGTG
>CAMBJF010000073.1 GCA_945867875.1 uncultured Ruminococcus sp.
AGATAGCGTAGCGTCTCGTGGGCTCGGAGATGTGTATAAGAGACAGAATGAAAATTGACTGGAACAGCAAATATACCACCATTTCGGCATACACGGTCATTACCTTTGCAATATGTTTGGCTATGGTGCTTTTCGTTGTCTGCTTTTCGTCCATAACGGGTGCGCTGGGTGCGGCGGTGAACACGCTGTCCTCATTTGTATGGGGCTTTGTCATCGCTTTTCTCTTAAACCCTGTTATGCTCATAACCGAAAAGCTGATGAAAAAGCTTCTTGAAAAGAAAAAACCTCACCCAAAGCTTTGCCGCTTCATTAGTACATTTGTCGCAATAATTTTCGGCATCGCCGTCATATCCGCCCTCATTGCCATTATCGTTCCTCAGGTTTTAGAGAGCATTATGACCATTTTCAGCAATGCTCAGAACTATATAAACAACATTTACAGTTGGATAAACACCACTCTTGCTGAATACCCCGATGTGGCGAATTACTTGAACGATCAGCTGGACAGCATTGAAAACACTATCCTCACTGCCGTCAACAGCCTTATCCCAAAGGTTGGCGACTGGGCTGTTAAGCTCAAGGACGGAGCTGTGGGCTTTGCTGTGGGTCTGAAAGATTTCGTTATCGGCTTCATCGTTGCGGTATATCTTCTCCTTGACAAAGAAAAGTTCATCGCTCAGGCGAAAAAGCTTGTTACAGCCATTTTCCCCGAAAGAGTCGCTTACGAGATAAAGCGTATCAGCGTTAAGATAAACGATTCACTTAATGGCTTCATCACGGGCAAAATTCTTGATTCCTTTATCATCGGCGTGATATGCTTCATACTTATGACCATTTTCAAAATGGAGTTCCCCGTACTTATCAGCACCATCATCGGCGTCACAAACATTATCCCCTTTTTCGGGCCCTTCATCGGCGCAATCCCCTCAGCGCTGCTCCTGCTCATCTCCGAGCCTACTCAGACACTCCCTTTCATCGTAATGATATTCGCTCTTCAGCAGTTTGACGGAAATATCCTCGGTCCACACATTTTGGGCGACTCCACAGGTCTCCCCGCTTTTTGGGTAATGTTTGCCATATTCCTTGGCGGCGGACTTTTCGGCTTTGCGGGAATGATACTGGGCGTGCCCATATTCGCCGTGATCTTCGCACTCATTCAGGAAATAATCGAATCGCTCCTTACTAAAAAAGGACTTCCCACCGACACGGACGCATATCTTCCCGAACCGCCTCCGCAGAAGAAATCAATAAAGCCGCAAAAAAATAAAAAGAGCACATAAACATAAAAGCTTGAAGCCGTAAATGACTTCAAGCTTTTATTATGTCTTATTGTGCTTTTTGTAATATATCTCAGAAATTTTTTTCTGATAACGCTCGTCAAGCTTGCCTTTTATCGCCATTGCTCCCATTCCTGCAAGCTTTGCCAGCATAAACAGGGCATATACAAGGGAAATGGCTGGGATTATGAGGAGATACGGCACAGGCTCGGCTGCAAGCCTTGCGGAAAGCTCTGCGGCTCTCGAACGATTCTCAAACCAAGGGAGCGCCATTTTTACCTTTATCATAACGCTTTCGGCTATCTCCGACCTGCCCTTTATGAGCTTTATAAGGCCATACCGCCCTGTCTGGTCAACGACATAGCCGTTCTCCCCTGCAGGATTCACTTCCGTCATAACGGTGTATGCATAGTCCTTGACAACGTTCGGCATACACGCTTCATAATAGCTCATCACGGCGCTGTCATTGAAAGCTTTCAGGGATTCAAATGGCATATATGCTCTCGGGGTACTTCCATAGGCTGCCTTGTCCGTGTCACTGTCGGGAGATTCCACAACACCTGCCACGTAAAAGACCTTCTCACCGATATTCACGGGCATTCCCACCGTGTCCATCGAGCCGAAAAGCTGCCAAGAACATTCTCTGTCAAGGATTATCCTGTCGATGTTTGGGTCATCGGAGGTGTAGTAGCTGCCGCTCATAAGCTTTTCGGGGTGGAAGATGAAGTAGTCGCCGTATGTGCCTGTGACCTCGGCGGTGACGCTTCCGAGAGTTCCCGTAAGCTGCAATGAGCTGTCACCACCTGCGCAGTCTATCCACAGCCTGCCCGCAGAATCCTTGTCGGCAGTGACAGAGCCCTCTTTCAGCTTTTCTTCAACCGATTTTCTCAGGGAATAAACGCCCATAACGTCCAGCGAATTATCGGGTGGGAGAAATACCGACACCTGCGAATAGGTGTATTTATCGTTGTCCCACGCCTGCTTTGCGCTGTCCGAGGCATACTCATTTTTCAGCGAGACCGTTTTTCCTATGAACGCCCCCGCCGCTATCAGCAGAACAGCGTTGACTGCGGCAAGGATAATATTGAATTTTGTCAGTCTGCTCATAAGTCCTCCATTACTCAGCGGGACGAACCTGCTCGCCTGCGGAAATGGGCTTTGTAGATGTGGTTATAACGAACTCGCTGCCGTCAAGACCGTTTACTGCGGTGTTGTTGTCATCCTTGACGATGACCTCAACATCATATCTTACAGCCTTGTAACGGTTTCCGAGGGGGCTGCTCTTGGCTTCCATAACGAGGACGAATTTGCCGTTGGAGTCCTCTCTTACAGCGGAATTGGGAACAACTGCGCTGTAGCTCTGACCCTTGCTGCCCATTGAGAGAGTTATGGTCTGACCTGTGGAAATGTCTGAGCCCGATACCTTGAAAACGAGTATTTTCTGAGACTGGGGATTTGCTGTATCGGGGCGAATTTCACTCAGCTCTGCGGAGAAATTGTCTCCCCAGTACCAGCTTGTTATCTCTGCCTTGTCGCCCACCTTGACCTTTTTAGCCTGCTCGGTCTTTACGGAAAACTCCACAACATAGCCCATATCGGAAACATTGATAACTGCGGCTGTTGTGCCTGCCTCCACCTTGCTGCCCGAGGTAACGGACACGCTTTCAACAACGCCGCCCATTTTTGCCTTTACAACAGCGTCATAGGAATTGCTCTTGAGCTTTTCCACTTTATCCTTCTGCTTTTCGATCTCCTTTGCCTTTGCTTCAAGGTCAAGCTTTGCTGTCTCGTTGTCAACATTTGCGGTGGACTGCTTTACTTCAAGGTCAGATCTGAGTTTGGATATCTCATCTTCCTTTTCGGTTATCTTTGCAGTAAGCTGTGCAGCGGAAAGAAGTCCCTGTGCTTCCGCATCAGCCTTGCTGTCCTCGGCGGCTGTCATTTTATCGTTTGCGGCATTAAGCTTATCGGTAACGCTGTCAAGCTCTGCTTTTATTTCAAGCTTTATCTCTCTTGTAACCTTGCTGAGGTTATCCTTTGCATCGGTAAGCTTATCCTGAGCTTTCTTTGATGCAGTTTCGGCATTTTTCAGCTTTGTCTTTGCAACGGTGCTGGACGATGCCTTGACCATAAGGTTTGAAAGCTCTCGTTCAAGCTTGGTTATCTGGACTTTCTGTGAATCTATCTGGAGCTGAATGGACGATGAATCTTCATCGGGCTTAAGGTTGTAGAGTGAAACATAATACTGATTGAGAAGATTTCTTGCTGTCTCTATCTCCTCCTGCTTTGAAACGATAGATTCGCTGTAATCGGTGTTGTCGCCTATCTCTTTTACAAGATCGTCATAAGCTGTCTTTGCCTTTTCAGCCTTTTTCTCGGCTGCGGTCACATTGTCCTTTGCGGCTCTCAGGCGGTCATACCAGTCACCTGTAAGGTCAAGCATATCATCGGTATCAACAGAGGAAAGTGCTGTGCTGAGTTCTTCTTTTTCCCTTGTGAGCTTCTCGGAAAGAGCCTTTGCGTCCTTGTAATCGGCTGTGGCGATGCTGAGAGGGTCTGTGCCCTTTTCGGCTGCATCAAGCTGTGCTTTAAGCTTTGCAAGCTCATCTTCCGCTCTTGAAATGGTAAGATAATCGCTTTCATAACCTGATTTTGATGCAAGTGTAAGCTCTGCCTTTTTGTATTCGAGTTCAAGTGAATCGAGAGTATTCTGAGCGTCGGTAAGCTCTGTGGAATCCTCGTCGGCAAGCTCAAAGAGAACATCTCCCGCAGAAACGGTCTGTCCCGTTTTTACAGCCACGCTCTTTATCTCTCTTGTTTGGTCGAATTTTACCTCATAGCTCTCAGCCGCCGTAACAGTTCCGCTGCCCCTTATCTGCTCGGAAATAGTGCCCTGTGTCACATAGACCGCAGAGACCTGAGGGAGGGAATAATTCATTATAGTATTGGAGAAGAAAGTGAGCACAAGGAGCACCGCCAGAAAAACAATGGCAATGTTCTTGATTATCTCCTTTCTTGGTGTCTTTTCGTTGTTCATAGCCATTATATCCTTTCTTATCCTTTAATGCCGCCCGAATATGTAATGCCCTCAACGAGATAATCCTCGCCGTAAAGGAACATCAGCAGGGACGGGGTCATATAAATTACAGCCACCGCAAAGGCAAGTCCCGTGTCGCCCGTGTTTATCTTTGAGAGGAATATGGACAGGGGGTGCATCTGCTCGTCATTCAAGAGTATCAGCGGCTGTTCCACCATATTCCAGTAATCGATGAACACAAGCATCAATACGGAAAATACTGCGCTTCTGACCATAGGGTAACAGATGTTCGTGAAAATCTGAAGCTCACTTGCGCCGTCCAGCATCGCCGCTTCAAAATAGGTTTTCGGTATCCTCTTCATCGCCTTTGTCAGCAGGAACACCGCAAAGGGTGAGAAAATTCCCGGCAGGATTATCGCCCATCTTGTGTTCAGAAGTCCCAGCTTTTCGGCAACGAGGTAATTTGGCACCAGCGTTACCTGATATGGCATAAGCATAAGCACGATGTAGAAGAAAAACAGAATTTCCTTGAGCTTTCCTGTGAGCCTTGCAAAGCCATATGAAGCAAAGAGTGCGACAACGGTCTGGAAGATGACCACGGGAACGGTGAGTATCACTGAGTTCCAGAATTTCAGCAGATAATCGGGTGTTTTGAAAAGCACCGAATAATACTGGCTGAAGCTTACGATATCCGGGATAAATTTAAGGTTGACCTTTTCCGAAATAAAGGTCTTTCCGCCCCCCGTTACTGATGAGAAAACCACGCCGTAATTTGCGTTTATCTCCGACTGCGCCATAAAGGAGTTCGTTATGGTGAGCACTGTGGGGAGGAGAAAAATAATTGATGCCGCCGCAGCGAATATCGTCATTATGGCGAGAATGACCTTTTCGCCGACTTTGCGGTGAGTACGGAGCTTTTTCATTCCTCAACATCACCCCCGAACTTATTTTCCGCAATGAACATTGCGCCGATTATCACTACCATTACCAGCGACATTATCATCGCCGCCGCCGACAGTTTCTGATAATCAAGGGACTTGAATGTATTGTTCATAAAATGCTGGAGCAGGTAAAGGTCCTCGTAAGGATAATCGCCCGTCAGCAGATAGACTTCTCTGAAAAGTTTGAATGAGTTTATGAGAGAAAGTATCGTCACGAAAAGTATGGTGGGGGAAAGATATCTCAGCTTAATGTGCAGAAGTCTGTAGAGCTTTCCTGCGCCCTCAAGCTCTGCCACTTCAAGGAGGTCCTTGGGGATATTGTTCAGCGCCGCAAGGAAGAGTATCATATTATAGCCGAGATTTTTCCACAAGAACAGCAGGACTACCACTATCATACATTTGCTTGATTTCATCCAGTCCACAGGAGCTGCGCCAAACCATTCCGCCATTACAGCGTTCAGCGTGCCGTGATAATGGAACACAACCTGCCATATGAGCACTACAGATGCAACAGGAACCATCATCGGGCAGAGGAAAAATGTCCTGAACAGGCTCTTGCAGGGTATCTTCGAGTCAAGGAGCGATGCAAGTCCCAGAGACAAAATCACCGCCAATGGCACAGCCACTGCCGAGAGCAGCAGGGTATTTTTCGCCGCAGTAAGGAATGCGTTGTTTTTGAAAAGTGTCTCGTAATTCTGCAAGAAAACGAAATCCTTGTTGATGGGATTGTCGAGGAACGAGTACCAGATGATTATTATAAACGGGATTATGAAGAAAACCGAAACGCCCAAGAAGCTCGGCAGCAGCGAAAGCCTTGCAAACACGGTGTTCGTGTCGGTGAGCTTTGACGGGCGCAGCTTTTTCTCCTTTATTTTCTTTTTCATATGTATGCCTTTCTTTTGTCGGATAAGATAGTTTTTATAATCACATTATAGCTTATTAAAACAAAAAAAGCTATAGATGTACCAAACTGTAATCAAATCTTAACCAATTAGAGAAATTCATTGTTTTAAGGTGAAAAATGTGTTATAATGGAAACAAATCATAGAAAGGAGCACCGAAATGACCGACCTGAGCAGGCTTTATATGCCCATAACCTCCGACCCCTTTGAGCAAAACGACAATTACACCGAACTGCTCCCCTGCCCTGCTCTGCGCCCGTATATCCGCTGCTTCTGGGGAACGCAAAAGCCTGTGGACCATAGCTATTCAAGGCTTGTTATCCCCGACACCTGTATGGACATTATTATCCGTTTCACCGAAAACACCGCCGTGACAGCTTTCTGTCCCATTGACGAAAGTTCAGGCTATTCAGCGGAATGTTCATTTGATGATAGCTGCTCCGTCTTTGCGGTGAGATTTTTCCCTTGGTCGGCGGTAATGTTTGCCGAGATCTCCGACATAACCGCCGCAGTGACACCCGAAGAAATTTTCCCGAAGCTCACCCGAATGCTGACAGAAGCAATTCTGCGTGAAAAGGATATTTATGCAAGAGCCAAAGCCGCAGAACGGCTGCTTATGTCATTTATCTGCCCCGAGAAAGCCGACAATGATGTTATGAATGCGCTGTATTTGTCCATTACTTCAAACGGAAATGTCAGGGTCACAGACCTTGCGGGATATACAGCAGTTTCACTACGTTCACTTCAAAGAAAATTCGCCATCTCTGCGGGCAAGTCTCCGAAGATACTGACAGACCTTATAAGATATCAGCTTTTATGGCAGGAAACAGCCCTTGGAAACGGGCTATCCGTTTCTGAGGCAGTGGAAAAGTTCGGCTATTTCGATCAGGCGCATATGCTTAATGATTTCAGGAAAAGGCATCTTATGACACCGAATGAAGCCGTAAAACGCCTCATCCGACCATAATTGGCGTGTTTTTACAATACATTTTTCCCGATGTGAGGTATAATCAAAGGGAAAGGACTGATAAAATATGGAAACTTTTGAAAAAGCACGCAGATTTATTTACCGAAACGCCCGTCCTGTTGACCTTGCCCGCTGGCAATATCATTTTGAAAACGGCTCAAAGAAAGCCGTTATGAATGCTTTGTCGGCATATCAAAATCCCGACGGCGGCTTTGGAAACGGACTTGAAGCGGATAATTTCAATCCTCATTCATCACCGATGCAGACGTGGCAGGCAGCAAACATTATCGGTGAGATAGACTTTCACGGCGAGCACCCTGTTATTTCGGGAATGCTGCGGTATCTTGAAAGCGGTGAGCATTTTGACGAAGAGCATCGCCAGTGGCTGAACACCATTCCCTCAAATAACGACTATCCCCACGCAATTTGGTGGGAATACAGCGGGGATGACCCGTTCAGCTATAATCCCACTGCCGCTCTTGCCGCATTTATCCTGCTCCGCAGTCCGAAAGAGAGCAGTCTTTACGCTAAAGGCGAAGCGCTTGCAAAGGAAGCCGTATCATTTTTCACAAAGTCGGACATTGCTCCCGAACCTCACGTCACCTCCTGCTTTATCGAGCTTTACCATGCACTGAAAGAAATAAACGCTCCTGAAAATAAGCTTGCGGCACTAAAAAATGCTATATCCGACAGCATCGGAAAGCTTATCTGCCGTGACACATCAAAATGGGGCAAGGAATATGTTTCCCTGCCATCAACATTTATAAGCGGCACTGACAGCGAATTTATCTCGGGATATGAAAAGCTTTGCCTTGAAGAATGTGATTTCATTATTGATTCTCAGCTTGATGACGGATCATATCCAATCCCGTGGCAGTGGTGCAATGATTACAAAGAAGTCGTTCTTGCCGATAATTTCTGGAAATCGGTCATTGCAATGAACAATATGCTCTTTTTAAGGGGTATGAAAAAGCTTTGATACAGTGAAAAAAGGTCTGCACTGAAATGATGCAGACCTTTTGAATTATGTTCTGTTATCAGCCCATATTGGAAAGCTTGATGGACTTGGGATCAACATTTCCGTCATAACCGTCGTTCAGGGGTGTGCCCTTGTTGTGCTTGGAAGCATCAGCCTCGATAGCCTTAGCCATTGCCTCGATCTCGCTGAGGTCAAAACCGAAGTTGTTGTTGAGCTTGGGAGTAGGCTTGGGGGCTGCTGCGGGCTTTGCAGGAGCAGGTGTGGGTGCTGCCGCAGGCTTGGGAGCCTCGGGCTTGGCTGCTGCTGCGGGTGCAGGAGCGGGAGCAGGATTTGCAGCTGCGGGTGTAGGTGCTGCTGCGGGCTTAACGGCAGGTGCGGGTGCAGGAGCGGGCTTAGCTGCTGCAGGAGCAGGTGTGGGAGCAGGCTTTACTGCAGGTGCGGGAGCTGCTGCCATCTTTACGCCCTTGGGAGGTGTGAACTCGGGGATACCGTCCTTCTTGAGAGTATCCTGAGTCTTTGTGAGGAGACCTGCGGTCTCGTTTATCTTTGCAATGCTGTCGGAAAGGCTCTGCTTGGAGATCATATCCAGCATTTCCTTGATAGAGTTTACCTGACCCTCAATCTCGCCTATCTCGGCAAGTACAACAGCCTTCATATTGTCAGCTGCACGTCTCATCTCGGTGGTCTTGCCCTCTGCGTCGCTCATCATCTTGGAGGACTTGTCCTCAGCATCGGTGAGTATCTTTGCAGCCTTTTCATCAGCGGTCTTAACGATGGTAGATGCCTTGCTGTTAGCGTCATCAACGACCTGATTAGCAAGCTTCTTTGCGTCCTCGTCCATCTTTCTTGCATTTTCCTTGGCGGTTGTAACGATAGTTGTAGCGGTTCTCTGAGCCTCCATAAATACGTTTGTGAGGTCCATAGCGCTGCTCTCTGCGGGAGATGCGGCAGCTGCGGCATTCTTTGCCTCGATGAGCTCGTTCTCCATATCGCCTATCTTCTTCTTGAGCTCAGCTATCTCCTTGTCCTTCTCGGCAGCCTCAGCCTCAGCGTTGGAGAGCTGGTTCTTGAGGGACTCGTTGCTGGTCTGGAGCTCGGTTATCTTAGCCTTGTCGGATTCAAGGAGCTTTTCATACTTCTCCTTATCCTCCATATTTCCGCCGCTGTTCTCGAGAAGAGCCTTCTTCTCTTCAAGCTCGTTTTCAAGCGTATATATCTTAGTGTTGAGCTGATCTACGTATGCAAGTACATCCTTCTTGTCAAATCCGCCGAAGTTGACGGTTTTAAGGAATCCGTTTTCTGCCATGGTATAATACCTCCAAAAAATAAACTTAGCAGACGCAGGAGCTTTGCAGCGAATATGTACGGTCTGCCGTTACTATATTTCTATTATAACACATTGTTCAAAATACAGCAACCAATTTTAGAAAAAAAATATGCATAAACTTATTGTTGATTTTTTGGATACAAATTACAAATATACATCTCAATATTTTGCCGTGACGTGCAATATACACAAAATCAGATATTCATTTGTACGATAATTATTCAGATGCAATGCGCCATACCGCCGCAATATGGCGATATGGCGCAAAATTTGTTAATATATTCAGCCGTTGAATCTGCCAAGCTCGGAGATGAGCTTCTGCTCGGCGGCAATTATCTCGGTCGTAAGACCTCTGCTTTGGCTGTCGGCGTAGCTGTACTTGTCAAGATATTTGTGCAGCGACTGTATGCCCTTCTCGCAGCCCTTTGTCACAAGTCCTGCGGCATCTTTGTCCGTACCCGTCTGCATCGTGAGCTGTGTTTTTACGTATGACATCGACTTCGCCATAGGATTGGGCGCTTTGCCCTTATCGCCTATTTTATTGAGCTGATTTTCGGCTTTGACTCTGAGCTTTATATGTTCCTGCTTGCTGTCCTTTAACACCTGTTCAAGCTCAGGGTCGGCAGCCTTTGAGACCATATCGTCAAGAGAGGCGATGCCCATTTTTATCCCCGCATCGCATTCTCTCAGCAATTTTTTTGTATCTTCTTCGCTTTCATAAAGCATAGCATTTCTTCCTCCGTTTATGATTTTTTATTAGAGCGTATCTGAAAACTCAAAAGAGTTGTGTCATTTAGACAAAAGCCAAAT
>CAMBJF010000074.1 GCA_945867875.1 uncultured Ruminococcus sp.
ACTTCACCGCACAGGTGGAATTCGCCGTCTCGGACAGCTTAACTATCTTCACATCGCACTCAGCAGGAGTTTCGCTCTCGAAAACGGTGTATGTTTCCTCGGCGTGGTCTATCATATCATCGACCACTCTTTCGCCGTTCACGTAAATTGCAATTCTCGCCTGATTGTCCTCATTGTCGGGCTTTTCGGCATTGTCATCGCCTGCGATAACGACCTCAGCCTTTGTGCCGTTGAATGTAAACTCTGCTCCTGAGCCTGAAAAAGCCAGCCAAAGCATATCATCATCGGTGAGCATAGTTCTGCCGAGAGCTTTCACATTTTCCGATGTGGGGGCATATGTGACAGGACCTTTCTCAGCCCCGCAGCCGGTCATTCCAACGGACATCATTCCTGCGCAGATAAGCGCAAAAAGCTTGTGTATATTCATATTGTAAGATTTCCTTTCATTTTGTAAAAAAAGTCTCCTCCCGCCCAATTTGCGGCAGGGGGAGACGTGAAATGCATTTGCTTATGACTTCATCAGCTTGACCATAACAGCCTTCTGAGCGTGGAGACGGTTCTCAGCCTCATCGAATATCTCGTCAGCGTGAGCCTCGAATACCTTTGCGGTAATTTCCTCCTCACGGTGAGCGGGCAGGCAGTGCTGAACCATAGCGTCACGCTTTGCGGCAGCCATAACTTCATCGTTTATCTGATAAATGCCCTCGAATACCTTGCGGCGGTCGGCAGCTTCGCCCTCCTGACCCATAGAAGCCCATACGTCAGTGAAGATAACATCAGCATTTGCAGCAGCCTCAACAGGCTTGTCGGTAAGTGTGAACTTGTCGCCGTATGCCTTTGCAAAATCAAGAACAGTCCGGTCGGGATGATATCCCTCGGGGCACGCTGCGGAAACTTCCATACCAACGGTAAGACCGCCAACGATAAGGGAGTTTGCCATATTGTTTCCGTCGCCTATGTAGCACATTTTCAGTCCGTCGAACTGACCCTTGTACTCACGAACAGTCATAAGGTCTGCAAGTACCTGACAGGGGTGGCAGTAATCGGTAAGGCCGTTGATAATGGGGATATTTCCGAACTGAGAAAGGTCCTCAACTTCCTTCTGAGCGAATGTACGTATCATAATTCCGTCAAGATAACGGGAAAGAACACGTGCAGTATCCTGAACAGGCTCTCCACGGCCTATCTGGAGGTCACGGGAGGAAAGGAAGAGAGCGTTTCCGCCAAGCTGATACATACCAGTCTCAAATGAAACACGGGTACGTGTGGAGGACTTCTGGAAGATCATTCCGAGAGTCTTGCCCTCAAGGTGACGGTGGGGAATGTTGTGCTTGAGCTCGTACTTGAGCTGGTCTGCAAGGTTTAAGATATCAATGATATCAGCCTTGGAAAGATCGGACATTTTAAGCAGGTGCTTCATATTGGTTTACCTCCGTTGTATTTTCTATATTATTTATGCAAGCAGCTCTTTCAGTATCTCCATACCCTTGTCAATTTCCTCATATGTGATAGTGAGGGGGGGCAGGAAACGAAGCTTATCCTTTGCAGTGAGAATGAGCAGACCCTTTTCGGCAGCAGCGCTAAGTATATCGGCAGCCTTCTTGGTTTTGAGCCTTACGCCCATCATAAGACCGAGACCGTCAACGCCCTCCACCTCGGGAATTTCCATAAGCTTCTTTCTGAAATATTCGCCCTTCGCCTTGACCTCATCAAGGAAACCCTTTTCCGTAACTCTGTCAAGAACGGCATTTGCTCCTGCGCAGGCAATGGGATTTCCGCCGAATGTTGAGCCGTGAGTGCCCTTTGAAAGTACCTCCGCACACTTTTCCGAAGCAAGGCAAGCACCCATAGGAACGCCGCCTGCAATACCCTTTGCAAGTGTGGTGATGTCGGGCTTTACGCCGTACTGCTCAGAGGTGAGGAATGTGCCTGTTCTGCCAACTCCTGTCTGGACTTCATCGGCAACAGTAAGGATATCATTCTCGCCGCAGAGCCTGAATATCTCAGTCACAAAATCCTTGTCAAGAGAATTAACGCCGCCCTCGCCCTGAACAAACTCGAACATAACGGCGCAGATAGTCTTGTCCTCGGCAATGAGCTTTCTCAGAGCGTCAATGTCATTTGCGGGAACATTCACAAAGCCCTCAACAAAGGGGAAAAAGTAGTTGTGGAAAACCTCCTGACCTGTTGCGGACAAGGTGGCAATAGTCCTTCCGTGGAAGGAGTTCACAAGGGTAACGATAGTGTGGCGACCCTTGCCGTACTTGTCAAAGGAATATTTTCTTGCGATCTTTATTGCGCATTCATTTGCCTCAGCGCCCGAATTGCCGAAGAAAACATTGGTATAGCCCGCAGTTTCGCAGAGACGTGCGGCAAAATCAGCCTGAACCTTTGTGTAAAAATAGTTTGATGTGTGCTGAATGGAGCGAACCTGTGCGCAGACGGCATCAGCCCATTTATCATCGCAGTAACCGAGGGAATTTGTTCCGATACCGCTGCCGAAATCTATGTACTCCTTGCCGTTTTCGTCCACAGCCTCACGTCCGCTGCCCTTTTCAAGAACGATAGGCAGTCTGCCGTAGGTGTGCATAACGTGTTCGTTAAATTTATCTATGGTTGACATTTATATCAGCTCCTTGCTCAAAATTATAAAATGAAATTATACAAACTGAGTGCCGATGCCCTGACTTGTGAGCAGCTCAACGAGAATGGAGTGTGGAACTCTGCCGTCAATTATGCAGGTCTTTTTAACTCCACGTCTCACAGCCTCAACGCAGCAGTCAATTTTCGGAATCATACCGCCGCTGATGATGCCCTGTCTCTTCATAAAGGGCACTTCGCTGACCTGAACGGTGGGGATAAGAGTGTCGCTGTCGTCCTTGTCTTTGAGCAGTCCCACGATATCGGTCATAAGGATAAGGTTTTCAGCCTTAAGCTCTGCGGCAATTCTTGAAGCGGCAGTGTCCGCATTGATGTTGTAGGTCTGACCCTTTTCATCGCAGGCAACAGTGGAAATAACTGGAACATATCCATTTGAAAGAGCATCAAGAATGGGTGCGGTGTTTATGCTGTCGATCTCGCCCACAAAACCAAGGTCAACCTCACTTTCGATTTTGTGGCAGAGTATCATCTGACCGTCAATGCCGCACATACCGAGAGCCTTGCCGCCGTGCTGGGTAAGGTGGGAAACAAGCTCCTTGTTGACCTTTCCCGCAAGCACCATCTTAACGATATCCACAGTAGCCTCATCGGTGTATCTGAGACCGTTTATAAACTTGCTCTCGATGCCCACACGCTTAAGCATCTCGTTTATCTCAGGACCGCCGCCGTGAACGAGAACGGTCTTGATGCCAACAAGGTTTAAAAGCACGATATCGCTCATAACAGCGTCCTTGAGTTCCTCGTTGGTCATTGCGTTGCCGCCGTACTTGATGACAACTATCTTGTCATTGTATTTCTGTATGTAAGGCAGAGCATCTATCAGCACCTGCGAACGTATCTCGTTTGATATCATATTTTCGATGTCCATTTTAAATGTACTCTCCTTTTATAATGCGGTCAATGGTATCCGCAATTTTTACAGCGTCCTCACGGGGAAACTCAAAGGTGTCAAAAAGATGGTTTCCGCTTTCAGCTCCTCTTTGGCTGAATAAGCATCTGATACCCTCAAAGCTGACATTCCAATAGCTGTCATTATCCGTAGGAAGTGTCATCGCTCTTCCTTGTTTTTCACCTTTATTAAGATATACCGCCTGAATTTTCCCAAGATATTTTATAAGCAGCCGCTTATCGGTGACGGCGATCCTGACACCTGTTCAGATAAATCCCGCTTTAAACAACAGAATTACCCCCACAAGGATATGAGGAAGCCCAAATACAGCCGCAAAAATATCAAGAGTGAAAAGTGCCGTCGACAGCCATACTGCCAGAAATGATACCCAGGCAACAGCAAAAAGCTTGTAAAAAATGCTGCCCTTTGCGCTCCTGCCCTGTGCGGAATAAATTATCCTTTCATTCGGAAGAAGAGCCCTGCCGAAAGTACCGTCTTTGCTGTCGGGTGAATCCGCATAACCGTTTTCAAAAAAGCCAAGCTCCCTTTCGGTGTCCTCTCCCGTGAATGTCCCGTTCCTGCCATCGTCAGTCATACAGCACCTCTTATGAGCGATAATCTCCGTTAATCTTGACGTAATCATATGTAAGGTCGCAGCCCCAGGCGGTTGCCTGTGCATTTCCCTGATTAAGCTCAATGTAAATTTCAATTTCGTCCTCAGTGAGTATTTTCTTAGCCTCGTCCTCGGAGAAATCAACGCCTGCACCATTGCGGCATACTGCAATTCTGCCAGCCTTTGAGCCAAGGTCAACATCTACCTTGTTGATGTCAAAATCAGCCTCGGCATATCCGATAGCGCAGAGAACACGTCCCCAATTGGCGTCAGCGCCGAACATTGCGCACTTGAAAAGGGGTGAGCGGATAACGCTCTTTGCAACGATTATTGCGGTGTCAAGGTCGGGTGCGGAGGAGCAGATGCAGGTAAGGAGCTTTGTAGCGCCCTCGCCGTCCTTTGCAAGCATTCTTGTGAGATTTGCCATAACCTGATAAAGCGCCGCCTTGAAGGTGTCAAATTCAGCACCCTCAGCGGATATCTCAGCATTTCCCGCAAGACCGTTTGACATCAGCATACAGGTGTCATTTGTGGACTGGTCGCCGTCAACGGAAAGGCAGTTGTATGTAATTTTTACGATCTCGGAAAGTGCTTTCCGGAGCATTGGAGCGGAAACAGCGCAGTCGGTTGTGATAAAATTAAGGGTAGTTGCCATATTGGGGTGTATCATACCGCTGCCCTTTGCCATACCGCCGAGGTGACATACCTTGCCGTCTATCTCAAATTCAACGGCATATTCCTTTTTCACCGTATCGGTGGTCATAATAGCAGTTGCCGCCTCAACATTTCCCGTGTAGGAAAGCTTCTCCACAAGCTGGGGAACAGCCTTAACAATAGGTTCAATAGGCAGCACCTGACCGATAACGCCCGTGGAAGCAACGATTACCTCCTCAGGCTTGATACCCAGAGCGTCAGCCGCAAGACTGCACATTTTAAGAGCCTTTTCCTCGCCGTCAGCATTGCAGGTGTTGGCGTTCTTGGAATTAACGATAACAGCCTTAGCCTTGCCGCCGGACTTTTCCAGATTATTCTTTGTAACGATAACAGGTGCGCCCTTTACCTTGTTGGAGGTGTAAACCCCCGCCGCACTGCACATAACGTCGGAAACGATAAGTGCGATATCGTTTTTCTTAGTGGGATTTTCCTTAATGGCGCAGTAAACGCCGCTTGCCTTAAAGCCTTTAGCGGCACAAACGCCGCCGTCGATAACCTTAAAATCCATATCAATGACCTTCTTATATTTGAGATTGTTTTCCAATTATATGCTGTGTAGGGGGCGGGTTTCTCGCCCCGTTAATTTACATTTGCAAAGCGGGACGGAAGACCCGTCCCCTACAATAAAATGCAGAGTATAATACAATTTATAAAGCGTGCGAAAAAGGTACAGAAAAATTATTCCAGTCCCGTGCCCTCATCAATGCCCATCATAATGTTCATACACTGAACAGCCGCACCGCTTGCACCCTTTCCAAGGTTGTCAAGCTGAGAGCAGAGAAGAACGTGGTCATCATTGCCGTAAACGAAAATTCTCAGCATATTCGTGTCCGCAACGGTGTTTGAGAAAAGCTCGGCCGCTTCGGGCATACCCTCCGCACCGAAAGGCATCACCTGTACAAAATGCTCGCCTGCATAATGCTCGGATATCATCTCCCACACATCGTGAGCAGTCGCCTTTTTCGCCATAGTTCTCAGCTGAATTGGTATTGAAACCACCATTCCGTTGTAAAAATCGCCGACAATGGGGCAGAAAACAGGAGGATAGGAAAGACCCGAAACAGCCATCATTTCCTTGACGTGCTTGTGGGTCTTGCCAAGGGAATATGCCCTTGTGCTTGAAAGCTGAACATCTCTGTTCTCGTCCTCATATCTTGCGATGAGCTTCTTGCCGCCGCCGCTGTAGCCCGAAATTGCGTGGCATATAACAGGGTGATAGGGAGCAAGCATTCCCGACTTCACCATAGGGTACATAATGCAGTTGAAGCCGCTTGCATAACAGCCGGGAACGGCAGTTCTCCTTGAAGCCGCAACAGCCTTTCTCTGCTCCTTTGAAAGCTCGGGCAGACCATATACCCAGTCGGGATTGGTTCTGTGAGCGGTGGACGCATCTATTATCTTGGTGTGGTCGTTCTCGACCAGTGAAACAGCCTCCACAGCCGCCGCATCGGGGAGACAGAGGAATGTATAGTCGGAAGCGTTTATGAGCTTTTTTCTCTCGGCAGCGTCCTTGCGCTTCTCCTCGGAAATTTCAAGTATCTCGATATCGCTGCGGTTCTTGAAACGGTCTGCAATTCGCAGTCCCGTTGTGCCCTCTTTGCCGTCAATAAAAATCTTGTATGCCATTTTCATTATTTCCTTTCAGAAGAAATCAGAAATTATAAGCTCTCAGCTCGCCCTTGAGCTCTTCGATCTGTCTTGCAACAGCCTCGGGTGCAGGGCCGCCGTCAACATTTCTCTGCATAACGCAGGTCTCAAGGTTGATAGCCTTGTAAACGTCCTCGTCAAATACATCTGTAAGCTTCTTGTATTCCTTGATGTCAAGCTCTTCAAGAGTTGTGCCAAGGTCGATGCAGCGGGCAACGAGAGTGCCTGTTATCTTGTAAGCGTCTCTGAAAGGCATACCCTTTTTAACAAGGTAATCTGCGCAGTCGGTGGCGTTTATGAATCCCTTTGCGGCAGCCTTTCTCATATTGTCTTTCAGAACGGTCATAGTCTTGAACATAGGGATAAATGTGGAAAGACAAAGCTTAACGGTGTCGATAGCATCAAATATAGCTTCCTTGTCCTCCTGCATATCCTTGTTGTAAGCGAGGGGAAGATTTTTCATCATAGAAAGGAGGGTCATAAGGTCGCCGTAAACTCTTCCCGTCTTTCCTCTGATAAGCTCAGTGATATCGGGGTTCTTCTTCTGGGGCATAATTGAGGAGCCTGTGGAATATGCATCATCAAGCTCAATGAACTTGAACTCCCAGCTGCACCACATGATTATCTCTTCGGAAAATCTTGAAAGGTGCATCATAAGTATGGATATGGCGCTTGCCATTTCAATGCAGTGGTCTCTATCGGAAACACCGTCAAGACTGTTGTATGTGATATCCTCAAAATCAAGGAGCTCCGCAACTCTCTTTCTGTTCAGAGGATATGTTGTACCTGCCAATGCACAGGAGCCAAGGGGCATTCTGTCCATACGCTTCTTGCAGTCGGCAAGTCTGCCAAGGTCACGGGTCAGCATCTGAGCGTATGCCATTATGTGATGAGCAAATGTAACGGGCTGTGCTCTCTGAAGATGTGTATAGCCGGGCATTACAGTGTCATAATGCTCCTGAGCGGTGCTGATGATAGTCTCGATAAGCTCATAAACAAGCTTTGATACCTCGTCGCACTCGTCTTTGAGATAATACTTTATGTCAAGAGCCACCTGATCGTTTCTGCTTCGTGCAGTGTGAAGTCTCTTGCCTGTGTCGCCCAGACGCTCGGTGAGTATCTGCTCAACGAACATATGGATATCCTCGGCATTGGGGTCAAAATGAAGAGCACCGCTGTCAAGGTCAGCAAGAATGCCTTCAAGCCCCTTGATTATCTTTTCGCTCTCCTCGGGAGCGATTATCCCCTGCTCGCCAAGCATTCTGGCGTGAGCCATAGAGCCCTTGATATCGTGTCTGTACATACGGCAGTCAAAGGAGATAGAGGAGTTGAAGTCATTTACCTTTTCGTCAACTTCCTTAGAGAAACGTCCTGCCCACATCTTTGCCATTTATATCATTCCTTTCAGTATCGGTCATTTTTACAAATTATGAAGCCAAGCTTTCCGAAGTTTCTTCCGTAATATCGGTCTCAGCGTCAGAGGATTCTGTTTCAGCAGAAGCAGCCGCCGCAGGCCAATTTTTTGTGAATGCATCGGTGTAATCTATCTGTGCGTGATAATTGTCCTCGTCGAGATAAACAACGCCGAAGTTGCATACCTCTTCCATAGTCATACGTCTGTATTTAGTGTCACCGTTGTCATTGGTCATTGTGAGAATGTCATTTTCGTCAACACTCACCTTGCACATATTTCCGTCAATGTCAAGGAAATTGTCTCGGAGAGTATAGTTGAAATCATAGTAAGATGCAATGGAGGGTGTAATAATATGATAAGCAAGCTTTCCGCCTGATGTAAATTCATATATCTGATAATATGGATTTCCGTTATCGTCCTCCAGATACTCGGGACCGTTTACATCGCACCATATGCCAACGATATCGGTTTTAAGCTTTTCGTAATCAACTTTATCTTGACCGCAGGCTGCAAATGTGAGCATAAGCGCCATAAGCAGCAGGGATAATATTCCTTTTTTAATAGCTTTCATAATTAATAATGTCCTTTCAAACGAACTTTTTCTGTTATTATTCCAAATTTGTCTTGTTCTACTCAAAAATCGAAAAATGCATAAAAATGAAATAAGTGCAATGCCCGAAACGGCGTGTTTCGGGCATAACACAAATGCTATTTGATTTAAAATTACTTATTTAAATTACTTGCCGTAAGTGTAGATCACTTACCACGCTTATTCTAAAAATTTAAATTAACGTGAGTGGGGAGACCGAAGATGTTGATGAATCCGCCTGCATCAGACTGATCGTAAACGTGATCCTCGTCGAATGTAGCAACTTCCTCATCATAGAGGGTGTAAGGAGATGTGATGCCTGCATTGATAACATTGCCCTTGTAGAGCTTGAGCTTAACATCACCTGTTACAGTCTTCTGAGTATCGGTAACGAAAGCGGAAAGTGCCTCTCTGAGAGGAGTGAACCACTGACCGTTATAAACGATATCAGCAAACTTGATGGAAAGGTAGGACTTGATCCTTGCGGTTTCCTTGTCGAGGCAGAGTGTCTCGAGAGCCTCGTGAGCTCTGTAGAGAATAGTTCCGCCGGGTGTTTCATAAACGCCTCTGGACTTCATACCAACGAGACGGTTCTCAACCAAGTCAACGAGACCGATGCCGTTCTCGCCGCCAAGCTTGTTGAGTGTGGAAACCAGCTCAACGCCGTTCATCTTCTTGCCGTCAACAGCAGTGGGGATACCCTTTTCAAAGTGGATAGTAACATATGTAGCCTTGTCGGGAGCCTTCTCGGGAGAAACGCCAAGCTCAAGGAAGCCGTCCTTGTTGTACTGAGGCTCGTTAGCGGGATCCTCGAGGTCAAGACCCTCGTGGGAAAGATGCCAGATGTTCTTGTCCTTGGAGTAGTTGGTCTCTCTTGTTATCTTAAGAGGAATGTTGTGAGCCTCGGCATAGTCGATCTCCTCGTCTCTGGACTTGATGGTCCACTCTCTCCAGGGAGCGATGATAGCCATATCGGGAGCGAATGCCTTGATAGCGAGCTCAAATCTTACCTGGTCGTTGCCCTTGCCTGTGCAGCCGTGGCAGATAGCGTCAGCGCCTTCCTTAAGAGCGATCTCAGCGATTCTCTTAGCGATGATGGGACGTGCAAAGGAGGTACCGAGGAGGTACTTGCCCTCATAAACTGCGCCTGCCTGAACGGTAGGATAAACGTAATCCTGAATGAATTCTTCCTTAAGGTCTTCGATGTAGAGCTTGGAAGCACCTGTCTTGATAGCCTTTTCCTCGAGGCCGTCGAGCTCAGTGCCCTGTCCAACGTCAGCGGAAACAGCGATTACCTCGCAGTTGTTGTAATTTTCCTTGAGCCAGGGAATAATGATAGAAGTGTCAAGTCCTCCGGAATAAGCGAGAACTACTTTTTTGATATTTTCCTTTTTAACTGCCATTTTACAGTACCTCCGAAAAATTTTTGACCAAACCGCCGCACATATTAATGCAGCGCTGCTGATTATTATTATACACCCTTTGCAAAAAAAGTCAAGGCTTAAATGCATAATTTTTCCGAAATTGCGCAAAATATTCACTTTTGCAGGGGTGTTAATGTATAAAATCAGCATATATACGGTATATTATACATTTTATACTGTATATATGCATACAACATAAAAAAGCGTGTCCCTCCCCGTTCAAATGATATAATCCCCTTAGAGTAGACACTCGAAAAAACAAAAATTCGAGACTAC
>CAMBJF010000075.1 GCA_945867875.1 uncultured Ruminococcus sp.
GCGGCGGGGGATTTGTCTGCCTTTGCGTATGCCTTTTCGCCTGGGCAGCGGTACTGGGGTGGTGCTGCTATGGGGAAAAGTGCCTTGATTATCTGACAGGCGGCAAAGCTCCAATCAGGGCATACAAGATAATTTTCAGCCTCTGCGGGGCTGCGGCGGGACTGGTTTCCCTTGACTTTCTTTTCGGACTTTCGGATATGATAAACGTGTTCCTTATTTTCCCGAATCTCCTTGCGGTGACAATTCTTACGATGATGAAAAGATAACGTGATTATTTTTCTTCTTTGGTTGATTTTTTCGGGGTTATATGTTATAATTAAATCTATATAGACATCGGCTATCTAAGGAGGATAACATATATGTGCGGAATTGTCGGATTTACAGGCAAAAGACAGGCTGCCCCCATTCTTTTGGAGGGACTGTCCAAGCTTGAATACAGAGGCTATGACTCGGCAGGCATTGCGGTACGTGACGGCGACGGAAAGACCGAGATAGTCAAGGCAAAGGGCAGGCTCAGGATACTTGAAGAAAAAACCGACAGCGGAAATGCCCTGAAAGGCTGCTGCGGAATAGGTCATACCCGTTGGGCTACCCACGGCGAGCCCTCCGAGGAAAACGCCCACCCTCACACAAGCGACGATATGAATGTTGTGGGTGTTCACAACGGCATTATCGAGAACTATCTTGAAATTAAGGAAAAGCTTCTGAAAAACGGCTATTCTTTCCATTCACAGACTGACACCGAAATACTTATCAAGCTGGTTGATTATTATTACAAGAAATACAAGGCAGGTCCTGTTGACGCTATTTCAAAGGCAATGGTAAGGGTAAGGGGGTCATATGCTCTGGCTGTTATGTTCAAGGATTATCCCGGCGAGATATATGCAGCCCGCAAGGACAGCCCAATGGTCATCGGCACGGCTGACGGCGAATCCTACCTCGGTTCAGATGTTCCTGCCATACTCAAATACACAAGAAGCGTTTATTACATAGGAAATCTGGAGATCGCAAGGCTCACGGCAGGCAATGCTGAATTTTACAATATTGACGGCGACCCTATTGAAAAGGAGCCTGTTGAGATAAAGTGGGACGTTGAGGCGGCTGAAAAGGGCGGCTATGCTCATTTTATGCTCAAGGAGATACACGAACAGCCCAAGGCGGTTGCGGATACCCTTGCATCAGCCATAAAGAACGGCAAAATCGACCTTTCCGAGGTGGGCCTCACCGATGACGACATCAAGGGCATAGGTCAGATAATCATAGTTGCCTGCGGTTCCTCCTATCACGTGGGAATGGCGGCACAGTATGTTATCGAGGATCTTGCGAGAATACCCGTCCGTGTGGAGCTTGCGTCCGAGTTCAGATACCGAAGACCCATTCTTAGGAAAGATGATCTTGTAATATTCATCAGCCAGTCGGGTGAGACTGCGGACACCCTTGCGGCTCTCAGAGCTGTCAAGGAAGCTGGCATAAGGACTCTCTCAATCGTAAATGTTGTGGGCAGCCCCATTGCAAGAGAAGCGGACAATGTTTTCTACACTCTTGCAGGTCCCGAAATTGCCGTTGCCACCACAAAGGCATACAGCACTCAGCTGGTTGTTTCATATATGCTTGCGGTGCAGTTTGCGTTTGCAAGAGGGGAGATTGACGAGGAAAGATACGGCGGACTTATCGCTGAGCTTCTGAGCCTTCCCGAAAAGATGCAGAAGCTTCTTGATGACAAGGAAAGAATACAGTGGTTTGCCTCCAAATTCTCCAATGCCAAGGATATTTTCTTCATCGGCAGGGGAATCGACTATGCAATATGTCTTGAGGGCAGCCTTAAGCTCAAAGAGATAAGCTACATTCACTCCGAGGCATATGCTGCGGGCGAGTTAAAGCACGGAACTATTTCCCTTATCGAGGACGGCACGCTTGTTGTGGGAGTTCTGACACAGGCTGGACTTTTTGAGAAAACTATCAGCAATATGGTGGAGGTCAAGAGCCGTGGCGCATATCTTATGGGACTTACCACCTACGGTCATTACAACGTTGAGGATACGGTGGATTTTACCGTTTATTCCCCTCAGACCGACGAGCATTTTACTCCCAGTCTTGCGGTGATACCTCTCCAGCTTATGGCATATTATGTGAGCCTTGCAAAGGGACTTGATGCGGATAAGCCGAGAAACCTTGCTAAGAGTGTTACGGTCGAATGATTTAAATGAAAAAAAGAGCCTGAGAAACTTTGAATTTCTCAGGCTCTTTTTCATACCCATATTAAATTATCCGTTAAGCTCTCCGTGAGAAAGGGCAGTAAGATAAGCGTTGATAAATCCGTCAAGGTCGCCGTCCATAACAGCGTTGATGTTGCCGTTCTCATAGCCTGTTCTTGTGTCCTTGGCAAGAGTGTAGGGCATAAATACGTAGGAACGTATCTGAGCACCCCAAGCGATCTCCTTTTTAACGCCCTTGATGTCCTCGATCTTGTCAAGATGCTCTCTTTCCTTTATCTCGGCAAGCTTGGAGACGAGCATCTTCATAGCGTAGTCCTTGTTCTGATACTGGCTTCGCTGGGTCTGGCAGGATACTACGATGCCTGTGGGCTTATGGGTGAGACGTACAGCGGAGCTTGTTTTATTGACCTTCTGTCCGCCTGCACCGCTGGCACGGTAAAAGTCGATTTCAAGGTCCTCGGGACGTATTTCAATGTTGAGGTTTGCGCCGTCCATTTCAGGCATAACTTCGAGTGATGCAAAGGAAGTCTGTCGTCTTCCAGATGAGTCAAAGGGGGAGATACGGACAAGTCTGTGAACGCCGTTTTCACTCTTAAGGAAGCCGTATGCATTAAGTCCCTCAACGAGAAGTGATGCGGACTTGATTCCCGCTTCATCTCCGTCAAGATAGTCAAGAGTTGTTACCTTGAAGTTGTGTCGCTCTGCCCAGCGGTTGTACATTCTGAAGAGCATTTCCGCCCAGTCCTGAGCCTCTGTTCCGCCTGCGCCTGCGTGGAATGTAAGGATAGCGTTCTTGCTGTCGTATTCGCCTGTGAGGAGAGTGGTGAGCTTTGTGGTCTCCAGCTCTGCCTTGAACTTGTCAGCCTCGGCTCTAAGCTCGTTTACGGTGTCCTCGTCCTCGTCCTGACCCTCTTCAACGGTAAGCTCTATCATTGTAAGAGTGTCTTCCAGCATATCGTTGAGCTTCTTGTAGCTTTCAATTGTAGCTTCATTCTGCTTGATAGTCTGCATTACCTTCTGGGAATTTTCAAGGTCGTCCCAGAATCCGTCTGCTGCGGATTTTTCCTGAAGCTCCGCATTTTCTTCCTTGAGCTTGTCGATGTTAAGGATAACATAAAGCTCCTTCATATCTTTTCTGTAGCCTTCAAGCTCCAGTCTCAGTTCGTCAAGTAAAAGCATTTGTAAATTACCTCCATTTAATGTTTTGGTGAGCTGAAATATTTTCAGTATCGTCAGAACATTGCTCCCCGTCGGTATTCGATATATTTGCGAATGGGTTCCCTGACAGGGGGGCAGATGTTATGGGGGATATGGTCAATGTCAAAAAATCTGAGCTCTTCCACCTCTTCGGGCTGGCACTTCATTTCGCCCGAATATCTGCGGCAGATATACAGTATGTCAATGGTGCTTACCTCGTCGCCGTTGGGATAGATGTAGTGCTGTTCCTCGCCCGAAAATACCCCGAAAAGCTCAAGACTTTCGGCGGTGAGACCTGTTTCCTCAAAAAGCTCCCTTGCGGCTGCGTCCTCAACACGTTCAAACAGCTCCACCGCTCCTCCGCAGTAGCTCCACGTGTCATTGTCCGTGCGCTTCTGCAAAAGTATCTCGCCCTTTTCGTTTTCAACGATGACGCTGGCGGCAGTATGCTGTACGGGCATATGTCCCACATATTTCCTTATATCGGATATATAGCCCATATGTACGTTCCTTTCGTTTCAGATAAATCTTGTGATCTCCTCGGCTGACTTCTTCGGAGGGCATTTCGGCTCTTCTGCGGGATATCCCACTGCAATTGCCGCCGTTACCCTTTCGGTATCGGGGAGGTTTATTATCTCGGCTATCTTTTTGTCATCAATGATGCCCATTATGACTGAGCCAAGACCTGCATCGTGAGCTGCAAGGGAAAAGGTCTGAGCCGCAATGCCGCTGTCGTACATTTCCCAGCTGTCGCCCTTTGATGTGGAAAAGCTGCCGTCACACTCGTAGCCGCATCTTTTTGTAACTGCGCTCTGGATAATAAGGCAGGGGCAACTGAGAATAATTTCCTTGTTGTGTTCAAAGCCCATTGTTGCCTCATTTGCTATTCTTTCGATAACAGCTCTGTCGGTGACAACGTTCCACCTTGCGGTCTGGGAATTTTTCCAAGAGGGGACATATGCCGCAAGTGAGATAATTTCCGTCATTGTTTCCTTTGAAACGGCTTTGTCCGCAAATTTACGGACGGTGCGTCTGGTCATTATTGCTTCTTTCAGCTCCATTATCATCTTTCCTTTCGTGGAGAATATGTTTTCCTTTTATCTGCTGATATGTTCTGAAATGCTTGAATTTTCTGCGGACGAGCTTGCCCTCGTAAAATTCCTGTGCGCTGTAAAGTCCCGTATAACCCGAAAGCATATAGGAAAGTCCTATTGCGAGGGCAAAATAGGGGAGACCCTCGGTGCTGTAAAGCTCGATGCTGAGGATTATTGCGGACAGTGGGCAGTTTGTTACGCCGCAGAATACGGCAACAAGTCCTAGGGCTGCTCCGAATGAGGGATTTAGCCCCATAAGCCTGCCGAAAAAGCAGCCGAATGTTGCTCCCGTGAACATTGTGGGGACAATTTCGCCGCCCTTAAAGCCCGCTCCGAGAGTGAGGGCGGTAAGGAGAATTTTTATAAGAAACGCCTCGGGACGGCATTCTCCTGTGAATGCACGTCTGATGACATCGGTTCCCGCACCGTTGTAGTCAAAGCTTCCTGTGAGGAAGAAGAGGGCGAAAGATATCGCCGCAACAATAAGTCCGCCTGCTGCGGCTCTGAGGTATTTATTGGGGATAAGCTTCTTGTAAAGCTTTGCGGTTTTTCGTATCAAAAAGCAGAACAGTACGCTGACAAATGCGCAGGCGATTCCGAGAATAAGCACCTGTAATGCCGTTACCGCCGAATATGCGTCAAAGGCGGGGACGCTCTCAACGTGGTATGCGGTGGGGTGAACGCCTATTGCCGAAGCGGTTATGGCGGCTGTCACCGATGAGATAAGGCAGGGGACTATGGCGGAGTAGTGGACTATTCCTACGACGGTGACTTCGATCGCAAAGACCGCCGATGCAACGGGTGTGCCGAAAAGTGAGGAAAAGCCTGCCGCCATTCCGCACATAATGAGGACGGAATACTCGCTGTCATTGAGTTTTAGGGGCTTTCTCAGCGGGGATATAAGGCTTCCGCCAAGCTGTAATGCCGCACCCTCACGTCCCGCAGAACCTCCAAGGAGATGGGTAAGGGCGGTTGCTGCGATTATGAGAGGAGCAGTTTTGGGAGAGACAGTCTCTTCGCCTCTTGCGCCCCTGATTATGCTGTTTGTGCCGCCGTCCTTGTCCATTCCGAGGAGATGATACAGCCACACTATCAGCACGCCGCCTATGGGCAGCAGGAGTATGAGAAAGCTGTTTGCCTGTCTGCAATCGGTCACGATGCCGAGGAGCTGATGAAACAGCGCTCCCACAGCGCCTATGACTATGCCCGAAATGACCGAGATGAAAAACCACTTGAGGAAAATTTCCCATTGTATAAATATATTTTCCCTGACGTGGAATATGCCCTTAATGCTTTTTTTCATCATCAGAGCACCGCCAAAAGAAGCTCTCTCAGGAGCTTGCAGGCAATTGCGGTGGAAGCGCCGCTCTGGTCATAGTGGGGTGACAGCTCATTAAGGTCAGTGCCCACGATGTTAAGGGTGTTTCCTATCATAATTATGGCTTCAAGGAGCTGATTGTAGGTAGCTCCGCCCGCCTCTGGAGTACCTGTTCCGCAGAAATATGCGGGGTCGAGAATGTCAAGGTCAATTGTGAGATAAACGTTTTTGCCTTTGAGCTTTTCGATGACCGAGGGGAGAGCGTCAAAGGAAACGCCCCTGATGCCTGTTTTGTGCATTTCGGTGTGACCCTCGGCGGCAAATTTAAACTCGTCCCTGTCGCCGCTTCTGATGCCGAACTGGAATATCCTGCCGTCGCCGATAATGTCGTGACAGCGGCGGATAACGCAGGCGTGGGACAGCTTCTGTCCGAGATAATCCTCTCTCAGGTCGCAGTGAGCGTCGAAATGGAGAAGATACAGGTCATTGTACTTTTTCTGCACACCTCTGAATGCGCCGAGGGTCACAAGATGCTCGCCGCCCAGCATTACGGGTAGCTTTCCCGCATCAAGTATCTCAGCGGTATGTGCTTCGATATCATTAAGTGCTCCCTCGGGTGAGCCGAAGCAAAGCTCTAAGTCGCCCGAATCGAACACCTTTACATCAAGGAGATCCTTGTCCTGATAGGGTGAATATGTCTCTATCCCGAAGCTTTCCGAGCGCATTGCGGAGGGGCCGAAGCGTGTTCCGGGACGGAAAGATGTGGTGCTGTCAAAGGGAGCACCGAATATGACCGCCTGAGCCTCCTCAAAGGTGGTGTCGCAGGCGATAAAGGAATTAGTTTGTGCAAGCATCACGGAGAAGCTCCTTTACATAGTTTGGAACTGCAAAGCAGCCCTTATGCAGGTCGGTATTGTAATATTTTGTCTTTATTCCCAGATCATTCCACCTGTCGGCATCAAAGGCAAGGGGGTCAACGGTCTTTGAAGCAAAGCCGAAGAGCCAGTGTCCCGAGGGGTATGTGGGAATGTGCACCTGATACACCTTGCAAATGGGGAAGAACTCATTTATACGCTTATGGGCACGCTGCATAGCCTTTGCATCCTCCTCGTAATAGGGGCTTTCGTGCTGATTTACGAGGATACCGTTTTCGGTGAGGGCATTGTAGCAGTTGCCGTAAAATTCGCTGGTGAAAAGTCCCTCTCCGGGGCCGAACGGGTCTGTGCTGTCAACGATTATGAGGTCATATTCGTTTTCCTTGGTGCGGACGTATCTAAGTCCGTCCTCGAAATAAAGATGAACTCTTGGGTCATCAAGCCTGCAGGCGGTCTGAGGGAGATATTCCCTGCAAACCTTTACCACCTCTTCGTCGATCTCTACCATATCAATGTGCTCCACAGTGCTGTAACGGGTAAGCTCCCTTACAGTGCCGCCGTCGCCCGCACCGATAACGAGAACACGCTTTATGTCGGGATTTGAAGCCATAGCCACGTGGGTTATCATCTCGTGGTACATAAATTCGTCCTTTTCGGTGAGCATCATCAGCCCGTCGAGGGTGAGAAATCTGCCGAATTCGGGGCTGTCAAAGACGTCTATTCTCTGAAATTCGCTCTGTCCGCTGTAAAGCTGTCTGTCAACTCTTATAGACATTTTTGCGCCTTTAGAATGAAATTCGCTGAACCAAAGCTCCATAAAATTTCCGCCTTTCCTTAGTGTTCCTTAATAACTCTTATCTTTTCGATGTTCATATCCTCAGTACCCGTCATAAAGCAGCCACGCTTCTTGGAATAGTCGATGTTTTCGAGAATTTCGGGGGTGAGCAGCTCGCCGGGGGCGATAATGGGTATTCCGGGAGGATAGCACATTACAAATTCACAGGATATCCGTCCTGCGCTTTCCATAATTGGCAGGACCTCCTGCTCGCCGTAAAAGGCTTCCTTGGGGGACATAACTATCTGAGGATTTATGTATTCGTGGTCGATGTGCCCTGCGCTGTCCTTGCCGAAACGTCTTTTTATTTCCGAAAGAGCGGAAACAAGACGTTCAATGTCTTTCCAGCGGTCGCCCGGGGAGATTATGGCAAGCACATTTCCGATATCGCCAAGCTCCATCTGAATGTCATAGCTGTCACGGAGACGGTCATATACCTCAATTCCCGCAAGACCGATATCACGGGTATAAACGGACAGCTTTGTCTTGTCAAAAGCGAAGATGTCATCGCCGTTCACAAGCTCGTCCGAATATGCATAATAGCCGCCTATCTTGTTTACCTCTTCCCTCGCATATTCCGCAGACTTGATTATCTGAGCGCAAAGCTCCTTGCCCTGTGTAGCGTAATATTTTCTTGCAATGTCGAGAGATGAAAGCAGGAGATATGAGCCGCTTGTGGTCTGGGTCAGGTTGATTATGGCTCTGACGTGACCCTCGGTGAGGTCGGCGTTTTTGCCGACAAGGAGAAAGCTGCTCTGAGTGAGGGAGCCGCCTGTTTTGTGCATTGACACCGCAGCCATATCAGCTCCCGCAGCCATTGCGGATATGGGCATATTTTCACCGAAATAAAGGTGAGTTCCGTGAGCCTCGTCAGCAAGGACTTTCATTCCGTGGGAATGGGCAAGCTTTACGATGCTTTTAAGGTCGGAGCATATGCCGTAATAGGTGGGGTTATTGACGAAAACCGCCTTTGCGTCGGGATTTTCCAGTATCGCTTTTTCAACGTCCCTGACGCTCATTCCAAGAGGAATGCCGAGCCTTTTGTTAACTCCGGGATTAACGTAAACAGGCTTTACGCCGCTTATTATCATTGCATTTATGGCGCTTCGGTGGACGTTTCGGGGAATTATTATCTTGTCCCCCTCCTTGCAGACCGAAAGCACCATTGACTGCACCGATGATGTCGTTCCGTTCACCATAAAAAAGCAGAGACCTGCGCCGAAGGCTTCGGCTGCAAGCTGCTCTGCTTCTCTGATAACAGAAACGGGGTGGCAGAGATTGTCAAGGGGCTTCATAGAGTTTACGTCTACGTTCATACAGGTCTGCCCGAGAAAATCGGTGAGCATAGGGTTGCCTTTGCCGTGCTTGTGTCCCGGCACGTCAAAGGGAACTACCCTTGCTTCGTTATATCTGTTAAGAGCTTCGTAAATAGGCGCTCTGTTCTGATCCATTTTACCAACACTCCTTACACAAAAAAATATCAGAAGATGTTCATTCCGCTGAATATCTCGATCATCTCACGCCTGAGAAGATCGTTTATCTCAAGTCTGCGCTTGGGTGCAAGCTCGTAGGTGTCGGTATTGAAAAGGTAATTTTGAAGAAAAATTTCCTTTATCATCATCTTTGTGTGGAAGATGTTCGCCTGATAAACGTTGATGTCGATGGCATCGTAGCGTTCAAGAGTCTCTTTGGCGATGTAGTCCTGGATAGAGGTGATGTCGTGGTCGATAAAGAGCTTCTTGCCCTTTTCGTCACGGGTAAATCCTCTGACCCTGTAATCTATGGTGATGATGTCCGAATCAAAGCTGCCGATAAGGTAATCGAGAGATTTAAGAGGGGTAATCTCTCCGCAGGTGGAAACGTCAATGTCCACTCTGAACGTGGTTATGGCATTATCGGGGTGAAATTCGGGATAGGTGTGAACGGTAAGATGGCTCTTGTCAAGATGACCCGCAATGTCCTGCTTCTGGGGAACGCCCCTCATATTGCAGGATTCGTCCATATCCTCACGGGAAATATGCTCCTCGGAGATAAGGAGAGTCACCGACGCACCCTGAGGCTCATAATCCTGCTTGGAAATGTTCAGCACGTGAGCGCCGATAGCCTCCGTTACGTCGCAGAGTATCTTGGTAAGGCGGTCTGAGTTATACTGCTCGTCGATATATTTGATATAGTCCTGCTGTTCCCTCTGGCTCTTTGCATAGCAGATATCATATATATTGAAGCTTAAAGTTTTCGTAAGGTTATTAAAACCGTAAAGCTTGAGCTTATCGTTCAACCCTAACATCACGTTCCTTTCGGGAATATGCTCCGCATTTCGCAGAGACATTTTTTTAAAATAAAAAAGCCGTATAACAGCTGTCTGTACGCTATTACACATTATATATAATAACCTTTATCACGACAAAAGTCAAGCAAATTGCAAAAAAAGTTTCAAAGCATTTACATTGTCACCTGTGATAATAAAACCTGTCTCTTATACACATCTCCGAGCCCACGAGACGCTACGCTATC
>CAMBJF010000076.1 GCA_945867875.1 uncultured Ruminococcus sp.
ACACTGCATATCGTCGGCAGCGTCAGATGTGTATAAGAGACAGGTTCTGAAGAGCCTTTGTAACATCGTCTGTAGCGCCGTTCCAGATCTGAATGAAACGCTTGGACTTTTCAGCAGCGGAGATAAATCCTCTGCGGTACATAGCGTTGATCTTCTCGACCTGCTTGTCGGCAGCCTCGAGGATACCGGCTTTCTCCTTAGGTATCTCAGCGTCGCAGACAGCAACGGTGATAGCAGCCTTTGTGGAGTATTTGAAGCCGAGAGCCTTGACCTTGTCAAGAACTTCGGAAGTAGTTGTAGTGCCGTGGGTCTTGATGCATCTTTCGATGATATCGGAAAGCTGCTTCTTCTTAACGAGGAAGTCAATTTCAAGATCAAACTGCTTGTCGGAATTTGTTCTGTCAACATAGCCCAGATCCTGAGGAATGTTCTCGTTGAAGATAAGTCTGCCAACTGTGCAGTCGATGAGCTTGGAAACTCTTCTGTCACCGATATCCTTGGAGATACGTACCTTAATGGCAGCGTGAAGAGTAACAACACCCTCCTGATAAGCCATAAGAGCCTCGTTTACGTCTCTGAATACCTTGCCCTCGCCCTTTTCTCCCTCTTTCTTCATAGTGAGGTAGTAGGAACCGAGCACCATATCCTGAGAAGGAACGGCAACAGGGCGTCCGTCGGAAGGCTTTAACAGGTTGTTTGCAGCCAGCATAAGGAAACGTGCCTCAGTCTGTGCTTCAGCAGAAAGAGGAAGATGCACAGCCATCTGGTCACCGTCGAAGTCGGCGTTGAACGCAGTACAAACAAGGGGGTGAAGCTTGATAGCACGACCCTCAACAAGGATAGGCTCGAATGCCTGGATACCAAGTCTGTGAAGTGTAGGCGCACGGTTCAGAAGAACGGGGTGAGACTTGATAACATTTTCCAGTGCATCCCAAACATCGTTCTCCGCACGGTCTACCTTCTTGCGGGCGGACTTTATATTAGTGGACTTGCCTGTGTCCACAAGGCGCTTCATAACAAAGGGCTTGAAAAGTTCGAGAGCCATCTCCTTGGGGAGACCGCACTGATACATCTTAAGCTCAGGACCAACGACGATAACAGAACGTCCGGAGTAGTCAACACGCTTACCGAGGAGGTTCTGACGGAAACGTCCCTGCTTACCCTTAAGCATATCGGAAAGAGATTTGAGAGCTCTGTTGTTGGGGCCTGTAACAGGTCTGCCGTGACGGCCGTTGTCGATAAGTGCGTCAACAGCCTCTTGGAGCATTCTCTTCTCGTTTCTGATGATGATGTCGGGAGCTTCAAGCTCCAGCATCTTTTTAAGACGGTTGTTTCTGTTGATAACACGTCTGTAAAGGTCGTTCAGGTCGGAGGTAGCATATCTGCCGCCGTCCAGCATGACCATAGGACGGATATCGGGAGGGATAACGGGCACAACGTTCAGAACCATCCACTCAGGCTTGTTCTGAGAAAGTCTGAAGGACTCGATAATTTCAAGTCTCTTCAGGAGCTTGATGCGCTTCTGACCGGAGGGGAGGTCTTTAAGCTCGTCTTTCAGCTCGTCAGCAACCCATTCAAGGCAGTTTATCCACTTGGACTTGTCAGCGATCTCGTCAAACTCGCCGTTTGCATTAGCAGCCTCGATCTTCTCGTCAAAGAGCTGCTCAATGTACTTGGAGCCGTAAATGACCTTGATGGACTTGCCCGACTTCTTCTCTTCCTCGAAGCGGTTGTATCTCATAACGTCATAGTTGTACTCAGCACGTGTGATCTTCTGACCAACAGTGTACTTCTCGTTCTCGCCGTTGTCGGTGATAACAAGGATACGCTTTGCAAGCATATCTCTTATCTCGTCCTCGGAAAGGCCTGTAAGAGATGAAAACTTGTCGATATATTTAACGATATACTGGTTATATCTTTCGGGGTCGTATTCTTCAAGAAGCTCCTGGATAGCCTCTGCGCCCATAGCAGCGTAGAAACCGTCCTCGTACTTCTCAACGTTGTCCGCATAATCCTTTTCGGAAAGGAGGTCTTTCTTGGTAAGACCTGTGCTTCCGGGGTCAACGATAATATATTTGGTAAAGTAAAGAACCTCTTCAAGGCGCTTCTGAGGTATCTCCAGCACCTGACCGATTCTCGAGGGAGTACCCTTGAAATACCAGATGTGGGAAACGGGAGCAGCGAGTTCAATGTGACCCATACGCTCTCTTCTTACCTTTGCACGTGTTACTTCAACACCGCAGCGCTCGCAGACCTTGCCCTTGAAGCGAATCTTCTTGTACTTTCCGCAGTGGCACTCCCAGTCCTTGGTAGGACCAAAGATCCTTTCGCAGAAAAGTCCGTCTCTTTCGGGCTTCTGTGTTCTGTAGTTGATGGTTTCGGGCTTTTCAACAATGCCGTGAGACCAGCTTCTGATCTTTTCGGGGGAAGCGAGACCAATTTTTATAGACTCAAAAGTGTTCTGTTCCAATAGCTTACACTCCTTAAATCAAGTAGAGTATATACCTTTGCGGGAGATGCATTCCCCCGCTCGGTATGAACGGCGTAGGATTTTCCCGCCGCCCGTTTTCGGGCAGCGGGAAAGGTATTGCGCAGCTGCCGATATCACAGCAGCGTAGTTTTTTAGATCAGGTCATCGTCAAAATCGTCCGAACCGAAATCGGTATCGTCATCGCCCACGTCATCGTAATCGTCGGAATCGGAGCTGCCGAATTCATCGTCATCGCCCTCTTCAAGGGAGAAGCCTTCGTCGAGGTCGCCCTCGTCGAAATCGTCAGCATCTGAAACAGGAGTCGGAATAACGTCATCGTCGTCCTCAAATGTAGCCTTGAGGTCGATCTCCTGATTATTTTCGTCAAGAACCTGAATATCGAGGCAGAGGGACTGGAATTCCTTGATAACTACCTTGAATGCCTCAGGGATACCGGGCTTGGGCACGTTCTGACCCTTAACGATAGCCTCGTAGGTCTTTACACGTCCCACAGTATCATCAGACTTAACAGTAAGGATCTCCTGAAGAGTATAGGCAGCGCCGTAAGCCTCAAGAGCCCAAACTTCCATCTCTCCGAAACGCTGACCGCCGAACTGAGCCTTACCGCCAAGGGGCTGCTGTGTTACCAGCGAGTAAGGGCCAACGGAACGTGCGTGGATCTTATCATCAACAAGGTGATGGAGCTTAAGGTAGTACATTATACCAACAGTAACTCTGTTGTCGAAAGGCTCACCTGTACGGCCGTCTCTCAGAACGATCTTGCCGTCCTCGTCCATACCGGCTTCCTTGAAGCAGGCACGGATATCTTCCTCGTGTGCACCGTCGAATACAGGGGTCATGACCTTCCAGCCAAGCTTTCTTGCAGCCATACCGAGATGAACTTCAAGCACCTGACCGATGTTCATACGTGAAGGAACGCCCAGAGGGTTAAGAACGATATCCAGAGGAGTACCGTCGGGGAGGAAGGGCATATCTTCGGATTTAAGGATACGTGAAACGACACCCTTGTTACCGTGACGGCCCGCCATCTTGTCGCCCACAGAGATCTTTCTCTTCTGAGCAATATAGCAGCGAACGAGCTTGTTAACTCCGGGAGAAAGCTCATCGCAGTTCTCACGGGTGAATATCTTAACATCAACAACAACACCGGATTCGCCGTGAGGAACCTTAAGGGAGTTGTCTCTTACTTCCTTTGCCTTCTCACCGAAAATAGCTCTGAGGAGTCTTTCCTCGGCAGTAAGCTCGGTCTCGCCCTTAGGTGTTACCTTACCAACAAGGATATCACCGGCTCTAACCTCAGCACCGATGCGGATAATTCCTCTGTCATCGAGGTCCTTGAGAGCGTCCTCGCCAACGTTGGGAATATCTCTTGTGATAGTCTCTGCACCGAGCTTGGTGTCTCTTTCCTCGATCTCGTATTCCTCGATGTGGATAGAGGTGTAAATATCTTCACGGACAACACGCTCATTAAGAAGAACGGCGTCCTCGTAGTTGTAACCTTCCCAGGTCATAAATCCGATAAGAGCATTCTTACCGATAGCAAGCTCACCGTTGCTTGTAGCGGGACCGTCAGCCAGAACCTGACCAACGTGTACCTCTTCGCCCTTTTCAACGATAGGTCTCTGGTTAACGCAGGTACCCTGGTTGGAGCGCTTGAACTTGATAAGCTTGTAGGAATGTGTAGCGCCTGTGCCTTCCTTGATAACGACCTCGTCAGCGCTTACACGCTCAACAACACCGTCGTGCTTGGAAACAACGCAAACGCCCGAGTCAACGGCAGCCTTGTACTCCATACCTGTTCCGACAATAGGAGCTTCGGTCTTAAGAAGAGGCACAGCCTGACGCTGCATGTTCGCACCCATAAGAGCACGGTTAGCATCATCGTTTTCGAGGAACGGTATCATCGCCGTAGCGATAGAAACGACCATCTTAGGAGAAACGTCCATGAAATCTACACGTTCTCTCTCGCATTCAAGAATCTGGTCTCTGTAACGGGCATTTACTCTGGGACGTGCGAACTTGTGATCCTCAGTAAGAGGCTCATTTGCCTGAGCAACAGTGTAGTTGTCCTCAACATCGGCAGTCATATAAACGACCTCGTCAGTAACAACGCCTGTAGCCTTGTCAACACGTCTGTAAGGAGCTTCAATGAAGCCGTATTCATTTATTCTTGCGAAAGATGCAAGATAGGAGATAAGTCCGATGTTAGGTCCTTCAGGAGTCTCAATAGGACACATTCTTCCGTAGTGTGAGTAGTGAACGTCACGGACTTCAAATCCTGCACGGTCACGGGAAAGACCGCCGGGGCCGAGGGCTGAAAGACGTCTCTTGTGAGTAAGCTCTGCAAGAGGGTTGTTCTGGTCCATAAACTGGGACAGAGGGGAGGAACCGAAGAATTCCTTGATAGCCGCAGTAATGGGGCGGATATTGATAAGGCTCTGAGGAGTGATAGTCTCAGTTTCCTGAGCCTGAGTGTTCATTCTCTCTCTGATGCTTCTCTCCATACGCGCAAAGCCGATCCTGAACTGATTCTGGAGCAGCTCGCCAACCGAACGGATACGTCTGTTGCCAAGGTGGTCGATATCGTCCACAGTGCCGACGCCTTCGCAGAGATTGATGAAGTAGCTGATAGTAGCAAAGATATCATCAAGAGTGATGTGCTTGGGAACAAGCTCGTCAGCACGCTTCTTGATCATCTCTTCAAGCTCGTCATTGTCAGCGGCAGTGTCAAGGATATCTCTCAGCACCTTGTAGGAAACCAGCTCATTGATACCGCAGGCAGCAGTGTCAATATCAACATATCCCTTGATATCCACCATACCGTTGCCGATGATCTTGACTTCCTTCTCCTCAACGTGGCTCTGAGTGTCGCCGTTAGTGGAAGTAACAGTCTCCTTGTGCTCGACCTTGAGCCAAGCCTCCATAACGCCTGCCTGCTCAATTTCCTTAGCTCTGTCGTATGTGATGAGCTCGCCCTCGTCAGCCATAATTTCGCCTGTGGAGGGGTTTGCAACAGGTCTTGAAAGATAATGACCTGCAAGACGGGAAGCGATACCGAGCTTCTTGTTATACTTGTATCTTCCGAAACGCGAGAGATCGTATCTCTTAGCGTCGAAGAAGAGCATATTGATGTGTGAAATAGCGCTGTCAACCGTAGGAGGCTCGCCGGGACGGAGCTTCTTGTAGATCTCAAGAAGAGCCTCTTCAGTAGTATTGATATTGGAGTCCTTTTCAAGGATAGTCTGGCTGAGAACAATGCTGGGACCGAACATATCGTCGATCTCCTGATTTGTGCCGCAGCCGAGAGCTCTTATAAAAGTAGTAAGAGGGATCTTTCTGTTCTTATCTATTCTTACGTAAGCAACATCGGAGGAATCCATCTCATATTCGAGCCAAGCACCTCTGTTGGGGATAACAGTGGACTTGAACAGATCCTTACCGGTCTTGTCCTTTTCAAAAGCGTAATAAACTCCGGGTGAACGAACGAGCTGGGAAACGATAACACGCTCAGCGCCGTTGATAACGAATGTTCCGCTCTCAGTCATAAGAGGGAAATCGCCCATAAACACTTCGTTTTCCTTAACGTCGCCGGTCTCCTTGTTCCAGAGAGTAGCCTTTACTCTGAGCGGAGCGGCATAGGTAGCGTCTCTTTCCTTGCACTCTTCCACCGAATACTTGGGGGTATCGTCGAGATGATAGTCGACGAAATTAAGCACCAGATTGCCGTTATAATCCGTGACAGCGGCAACATCACGGAAAACCTCTTTAAGTCCCTCCTCAAGAAACCATTTGTAGGAATTTTTCTGCACTTCGATAAGATTAGGCATTTCAAGAGCTTCATTTATCTTTCCGAAGCTCATACGAGTGGTCTTACCGAGCTGCACCGGCTTTACATTCACCATAGGCGGACTCCTCCTCACTTTGTTTAGAAAAGACATTCGGAAAAAATTTTCCGAACAGATGCAAAATTATGCCCGAACCGTCACCGCACAGCATAACTGTGCTTTCCGTATATTATTGACAGGTATTGGAAATTATAAGCTACAGCCCTGAAATTCTCCCTTTAGAGCAGGTTAACTCAGGTGAAACAGGCATAAGAATACATTATGATACAGTATATTATTATATAACATCTGTCCACCGTTGTCAAGGGATTTTCTCCCGTTTCCGAAACTTTTACGTTTTGCACAACCCCGATACCGCATATCGCCGTGCCTATGCACTTTTATGCCAAAAAAAGCAAAAAATGCGCCGTGACAAAGCCACAGCGCATCTTACATATATTACGGTCATTCGAGAAATTCCCGTATTTCTTCCTCCGACATTCCACGGGCTCTCAGCTTTGCAGCAAAGCTTTCCATAGCCGAAGCAATGCCCTCTGCCCTTCCTTCAGCTCTTCCTTCTGCCTTGCCCTCTTCCCTCGCCTCTTTCAGATAAGTAGCCTCATCGTGAAGAGCCTTTTCACGCATACGGGCCATTTCACGCATTCTTGTGTCCTCACTCATATCGTAAATAACTCTTACCGCTTTCTGCATAATAGGCACATTGGTGTTTTCGATCATAGCAAGCTCCTCCTTATCTGCATTTATATATTGAAGCCACAGCTCTTTCCTGTTTTTCGGGTCAGGCTTGCGGCTTATCTTTTTCGCTCAAAGAAATGTATGGAAAATTTATCCGAAAATATCTCTCCCGTGTCTTTGATAGCCGTCACAACTTCGGTGTGGTAGTCCTCACCGCCGAACATATTGAAATTAATAATGTTTATTGCAATGGTCTGTTTTAGGTCGCCGTACTCTTCACCGCTTTTAAGCTCCGATGTATAAAGCTTTGCCCAGTAAAAAAGCGTCCTGTCACGGTAATCGGCGTGCTCCTTTACCTGTATCTCCACATTCACAAGCCTGTCATCTACTCTGAGACTGAGGTCACGCCTGCTGAATTTTCCCGATATGGTCTCAGGCGGCATTTCAGGGTTGGTTATCATAATTTCCGTTATGCTTTCGCTTGGGATATCAAGCATTGATGCCACAAAATCGTGAAGCATATCCTGGTTTTCCGTAAAATCTTCTTGAAAATAACATCAAGCTTTGCCGATATAACATTGCGTCCCATACTGTCCCTCCATATTTATTATAGCACTTTTCACCGAACAAATCAAGCCATTGTCACTCATTCCAGTATTTCCTGTCCAGACTCCTAAACTGCACCGCCTTGGCAATATGAGGACGGTCGATCATCTCGCTGCCCTCCATATCCGCCACAGTCCTTGATACCTTCAGTATCCTGTCATAAGCACGGGCGGAAAGTCCCATTTTCTCAAAAACGCCCTTGAGCAGCTCATTTCCTGCCTCGGTAACAGGGCATACCTCCTGCAAAATATTGGAGGTTATCCCCGCATTGCAGGTGATGTCTGTGCCCTTGAATCTCTCCTGCTGTATCTCTCTTGCCCGCTGAACACGCTCCCGTATAGCCGCCGAGCTTTCCTCCTTTGACTTTGAGGAAAGGTGGGCATATTCCACAGGAGCGACCTCCACCTGTATGTCGAATCTGTCCAGCAGTGGCCCAGAAATCTTGTTTATGTACGCCCTCGCCTGCTTCTGACCGCAGATGCACTTCCTCGTCGGGTGTCCGAAATATCCGCAGGGACAGGGATTCATCGCCGCCACAAGCATAAACGAGCAGGGATACGTCACCGTTCCCGAAGCCCTCGAAATAGTCACCTGCTTGTCCTCCAGGGGCTGACGGAGAATTTCCAACGCCTGCCGTGAAAATTCGGGCAGCTCATCAAGAAAAAGTATGCCGTTGTGAGCAAGAGATATCTCCCCCGGGCGTGGAACACTTCCGCCTCCCGAAAGTCCCGCCGCCGAAATGGTGTGATGTGGCGCTCTGAACGGCCTTTTCACAACAAGGGGATTTTCCCTCGAAACAATGCCGCAAACCGAGTGTATATTGGTGGTCTCCACCGATTCACGGAAGGTCATAGCAGGCATTATGGTGGAAAGCCTCTTGGCAAGCATAGATTTTCCGCTTCCCGGAGGGCCTATCATCAGGAGATTATGCCCCCCCGCCGCCGCATATTCCATAGCCTTTTTCACCGTCTGCTGACCCTTAACATCGGCAAAATCCACCGTGTCAAACCATTCCTCAGGCATTACCTCGTATTTTTTCTGAGGAATGAGCACAGCCTCTCTTGAAAAATGCCCGATTATGTCACGGACATTCTCAACGCCGTAAACCGTTATCCCCTCCGCAACGCTTGCCTCATAAGCATTCTCCGCAGGAACGAAAACCGTGTCAAAGCCCTCTTTTTCCGCCCGTAAAACCATAGGCAGAACACCGTTAACGTGTCTCACATCGCCGTTTAGCGATACCTCGCCGATAAAAGCCGTCCTATCAAGGTCATCGGTAATTTCACCCGTAGCTTTGAGCAGTGCCGCAAAGATAGCCAGGTCGTGAACGCTTCCCGTTTTCTTGGTGTCCGCAGGAGCAAGATTTACTATGACCCTCGCAAGTGGAAATTTCAGCCCCGCACTTCTGAAAGCAGCCCTTATCCTCTCACGGCTCTCCTTCACCGCAGTGTCCCCGAGACCAACAATGTCAAAGCAGGGCGTGCCCTTGCTGACCTCCGTCTCCGCCTGCACCGCAAAGGCGTTTAGCCCCAGAAGTCCCAGACTGTTTATCTTTGCAAACATAGTCCCTCATTCCTTTCGGCAGGAGCTTTCCTGCCATTACATTTGATGTGTTAATTCCTTATGATATCACAAACTTTGCCCATTCATCGAGAAAACAATAAGCTGTTTCATAATTTTATCCCCGTTTCACTGCCCGAATGGTTGGACAAATGTCCACGACAAATTGGAATTTGTTAATATAAGTATCAGCTCTTATATAAATTTAACATCTGCTTTTTTCAATTTGCCGTGAGCATTTGCAACTTTCTTTTCATCAAACACCGTTGCTGTACCGTTCTGAATAATTTCAGCCTTAATACCTCTTTTGGCAGCACCAAGAGCAGTTGATGTTACACATCCGCATTCATCTAAACCACACAAATGCAATACATCATATTTTTTCTCTTTTATCATACTCAGAAGTTTTTTGTTTGTAAGAGCATCTCCTAACAATTTGTCATAGCAATGTTCCGATACAATTTTGATACCAGAGTATATTTCCGCACCTTCGGTTCCTGCTATAGAATAGCCAAATAGCAGTCGGTTCGTAGGAAGATTCTGAATAATATGGCGTATATATATAACGTCCGAATTTTCTCCGTGATACTTTTCTATCAGTGAATTAACACTATTTACAAGGTTTTCTGTATCATACGAAAATTTTGCTTTTCGTTTTTCATATAAATAGTCATTCTGCATATCAATTACAAGTAATGCTTTTTTCATTGTATATTGCCTCCGTAAATTCCGATTTGGTACAATATAAGAGTAGGAACCCAATGCAAAAAGCATTGAA
>CAMBJF010000077.1 GCA_945867875.1 uncultured Ruminococcus sp.
GATAGCGTAGCGTCTCGTGGGCTCGGAGATGTGTATAAGAGACAGCCATTAGTATTTTATTTTTGCAGCAAATTGCCGAAAAAATATGCCGACGTTTCTGTCGGCATATCGCAGAGCATATGTATTTCGGAAAAATTATTCGTCGTCAAAATTGCCGGGAATATGGAGCTGCTTTACAGGAATTCTCTTCAGAGGAGAATATGAAAATTTATTGCAGGAAGCGTCTCCGCTGACAAGACCCCTTTTTTCGCAGAGTACCTTTCCGCCGTCCTTAGCTCTCGTTCCGAAAGCACAGTACTGACATTGGGGCTCAATATCGTTTCCGAAGTATTTCTTCTTTGCCATATAAACATTCCTTTCCTCATAGCAAGATACATTTTTTTTATATTATATCACATTTTTTTCGGTTTGGCTATATTTTTTTGAGATAATATCAAAATCGTCATAATCAACAAAATAATTGAGAGCATTGGTGAATAATCACTAAATTTAATGCTTTCATCACTGACGGGAGCACTGACTGCAATAACGCTGACGGTATAAAATTTCGGAATAAGCCTGCGGCAGAGAAAGTATGACACCACCGCCATAGGAACTCGCAGTATCACTGCCCGAAGTGTGGAAAAGCCCCTGCACACCGCCTTTATCTGCATATGAACGCACAGCCCGCCGAAGCACAGCATTGCCGAGCAGAACGGCAGTGTAACAGTGGGGTCGCCGAAAACACCGCTCAGATTGCTTATCTCGAAAAATGCCCGCACAAACGGATATATCTCCGCAGGGGGAATGACCGTGAAACGGGCTGTGAGCAGGGATATGGCAGAGAGAAGCCCCGCCTTTGAAAATATCCCCATAAGTGCCGCCATAAGCAGCACCATTGCGCATATCATTGTCATACTTTCCGAAGCACCCACAGCGGCGGCAGTGATGTCCTCAGCCGATAATTTCGGGCGTATTTTCTCGGGTGACCGCCTTGGCAGCTCACGGAATGGCGCAGACAGCACCGCCGCCAGTAAATTTGTTCCTGCCACCGCCAGCATCACGGGTATCCATGCCCCCCTGCACTCAGGCGCTGCAATGGAGGACACCGCGATAATGTACGCCGGTCCGGGGGCTATGCAGAAACAGAGATATTCCTCCGCCTGTAATTTTGTTATGCGTCCGCTGTCGTACAGTCCGCCCATAAGTGCCGCCCCCACAGGATATCCCGCAAGCTGACTTATGATGAAAACGGGGAAAAATTCCTCGGGCAGACGGAGAACATATCTTGAAAAAAGGGAAAACGGTCTACCGAGAAGCTTGTATGCATCTGTTGAAATAAGCAGCTTTGAAGCGGCTGTGAATGCGAAAAGTGAGGGGATAAGGGTGGAAATGCACAGCGCCGCCGCCTTTGCGCATTCCGCCGCACATTCCCGCCCCGCCCAGATGAGCGCCGCCGCAAAAATTATTGCAGGCAGTGCAGGCAGTATCCTTTTTGCAGACCTTAACATATCCATATCCGAAACCGTCCTTTGTCCTTTGCATAAAGCGCAGTGAGATATAATATATATAATTGCGTGGGAGGGAAAATATTCTTGCGAAGGGACGGCTGATAAAGATGTCCGAAGCTTACGGCTCACAGATAGTCATTTGCGGCAATACCTACCTTGAGGTGGAAAACTGCAAGCGGATAATGGAATATAACGACATTTACCTTAAAGTGAAAACATTTTCGGGAATGGTCATAGAGATATGGGGAACAGGGCTTATGCTCTCAGATTACAACACCGAGGGCATAGCGGTCAGGGGGCATATATCCTCCGTTGAGCTTCACGGCTCGGAATAAACAGGAAAGGACTGAGCGAAAATGCGGCTGTACAGGCTCCGAAGCCGAACAGGCTTCTGCATATATTCGGAGCAGGGGAGAGACTGCGGAAAGTTCATAAATGACCTGAGAAACAGCCCCCTTAAATTTTTCGGGCTGTCAGTGAGGGGGGAGCGGCTCTACGGCTATGTAGGCTCAGGGGACTTTAAGCATTTGTGCAGGCTTGCCGAGGAGCATAAGCTTGTCTGCGAAAAAATAGACGAAAAGGGAGCGGCAAAGAGCTTCCGTCCCTTCAAACGCCGCATAGGGCTTGTGATAGGCTTTTTTTTGTCCATAGGCATCGTGGCATTTCTCAGCGACAGGGTAATGATAATCGAGATAGGGGGCAACGAAACCATTCCCGACGAGCGGATAATGTCCCACCTGGAGGACACGGGAATATTCATCGGCAGCCGCATATCATCGGTAAACCTCCGCCGTGCCGAAAAGCAAATAGCCGCAATGGACAAGGATATCGACTGGGTGGGCATAAAGCATATCGGCAGCAGGGTCACTGTGGAGATAAACGAGATGACCTCCCCGCCCGAAATGGAGCGGAAAAACACCCCCTGCAACATAATTTCGTCCCACGATGCCCAGATAACAGGGGTAAAGGTCTACAGCGGAATGCTCATTCCAATGGTGGGTGACGGGGTAAAAAAGGGCGATGTGCTCATAAGCGGCGTGGTCGATACCAAATACGGCAGGAGCTTCTATGTCCATTCCATAGGCGAGATAACGGGCATATACACGGAAAAAATGACCTTCTCCGAAAAATATGTGACCGAGGAAAAGGTGTGTACGGGTGAGGTGTGCGCCAAAGCCCTGAAAATTTTCGGGCATAAGCTAATCTACAGCCCCGCCGAGCTTCCGACAGGAGATTACGAGTACAGCGAAACCGAGGAGCGTGTCACATTTTTGGGCATATCACTGCCGCTCTATAAAATAACAGGACATTACCGCCTGACCGAGAACCGCAGCATCACCGTAACCAAGGAGCAGGCGGAGCAGAATATAGCAAAGCGTGCGGAAAAATTCGAGCACAATTTTCTTGACGGAGATATGACCGTGATAAACAGGGATATCGAGAAAAAGTATGATAAAAACGGGGCGACATTTGTATATACATATACTATCGAGGGGGAGATAGGCGAGGAAAAAATGATACTCGCAAAATATGAGGAGTTCGGCGGAGCAGCCACAGAAGAACAGCCAAAAGAAGCAAATTAAGAAAATCCGCAAGTACAAAATACAAAAAATGAGCAGGCACCTAAAGCACCTGCTCATTTTCATATAGATCACAAATTACTTCTTCTTGCCAAGCTCATCAGGCTCATCGTGCTGAGTAAGATTTTCGGAAATAGCCCAGATCTTGACTCTGATCTTGCTGCGGTCGCCGCCTGTTTCGATAACAATGGTCTGAGTGTCGTCATTCTTGCGGACAACAATACCGACAATTCCGCCGATAGTGGTAACTTCATCACCAATCTGAATGCTGTCACGCATCTTCTTCTGCTCTTTTTCCTTCTTGTTCTGAGGACGGATAAGCATAAAGTAGAAAATGACCATTACAACAATGAGCATACCTACAGAGGAAACCAGCTGAGCTGTAGCATTTCCTGTTGCATCAGCAGTAGCGGTGGCAGTAAGCATAAAATAAATATTTGACATTCCTTGTAAATTCCTTTCGTATAAAAATAGAATACTACTTTAATTATACCGCATTTTCCCAAAAAAGCAATAGCGTTTACAGAAATTTAAGATTTGAGACGGATATTTGTTTGTGAGAAGTGTCAAATTTTATAGATAAATGTTGTATGAAATCATCGGTTGTAAAAAAATTGAAACTGATATAATGAATGTGGGGACGGCACCCATAACAAAAAACAGCACACAACCGAATACATATGACAAAAGGGGAAGATACCCATAGAAAAAAACGTAAATAAAATAATAATAACAGGACTGCTTGCGGCAGCTTTGTCAGGCTGTCAGAGTTATTACACAGAGCAGAGCATTCAGACAGCTTCGTTCATATCCGAAACATATGAACATTCTCAAACTACCGTTGCAGCAGATGAAATGATAAATATTTCGGGCAGGGAAATTCCCATTGACTCCGAGGTCGTTACACTTTTGCTTTCAGATACAGAGAATGCAACGGATATAAGTGAGCTCGGAAAGCTTTACAATTTAAGATCATTGACTATTTTTTCAAGTACAGACGGAAATACCCCTTGTATAAGCGGATTTGATGCTCTTACAGGCTGCGAAACTCTTGAAAGTATCATATTTGAGGCAGGCTTTGATGACCCGAATGACATTTATGTTCTCGATACTCTGCCTGAGCTGAAAAACCTGACCATATGCGGAATAGAAGCGTATGAGGATTGGGATCTCGGACTTCGGAATATAAAAAAATTAAATATAAACGGAACTTTTGAGCTTTCTAGGATAACACACCTTGGAACATTGGAATCATTGGCTTTGGAGTACAATTATTCCGATGACCTGACACCCATAACGGAGCTTTCGGGTCTGACCGCTCTGGCGATAACGGAATGCGGATTTGACGATTATTCTCCTCTGCTCGGACTTGATGACTTGCAGGAATTGTTTATCAGCAGTGTGCCTATGACTGAGGATATGTATGACAGGATAGCTGAAAGATTCCCCGAATGTCATATAACGATAGTTAATGAATCTTTGGAAGATGCTGAGTAAATGTTTTTATGTGCGGTGTGGGAACTTATCCTGCACCGCTTTTTAATTTTGTCATACCCATTGACAAAAAATGATTTTTGTGATATAATTGTTAAAATACATTTGATATTTTATAAGAGTGAGATGATTTTATTATGATAGATTCAGCGCAGCAGACACAGGAAAAAAGCGAAAAGATTTCCGTGCTTACTGCGGTGGGCGGAGCTTTTTGCAGCAAATACGTGATAATTTCCTTTATCGCAGCCCTGCTCGCAGTATTTGTGCTGTTCCACAGCTCTTCCGACCTTACCTGCTTTGCGGACACACTTGCCGCCGCAGTCCTCAGCCTTATAATATGGATAATTCAGTATATGTGTCTCAGACGCTATGGCATAAGCAGGAAAATGATGCTTGACAACAAAAAAAGCGTTGACCCAAGACTCTCAGGTTCTCTCGGCGACCTAAACAGCCTCGGCAGCACTTTGGGCACCCTCGCCGCCATATCGGTGATACTTTCAAAGCTTTTCATCATAAATGGCGGTGTATTCGATTCCGAAACTATAGCCGTGCCCCTTATCGAATCCCTTGCATCAGCCCTTTCGGTAGGCTCCGTTATCTCGCTGATGACCTCCCGCCCCTCCCTCAGATGCTCACTTTATATGATAGCGGGCAGAACAACGGGCACATCGGGAGACGAGCTTCTCAAAAAGACCTGCCGTGCCTCAAACAACGCCGTGCTTATGAAAAGGCTCAGAAAAACAGCTTGCGTGAGAGTGGCAGCGGCAGTGGCAGTTTCCGGGATCATTGTTATGACGGCTCTCAGCGGAGCAGGCTCGGCATTCAGCTGCACTCAGACCGCATTTCTCTGTATGTTGGCAGTCTGGCTCTCATCCTGCTGTCCCAAGGGCGGCGAGGAAAAGCTCACCGAAGAAAAGATACCCCTTATCTCCAAAAAAAGCAAGGGTATCTGCATTCTTAATTCCATAGCCTTTGTCATTATCGCATTTTTCTTTGTGTTCTCGTTCCCGTTCAGAAGCGTTTATACTGAGTACACCCCTGTGCTTGATTATGAATATGAAGATGCCGCCGCCCCTGAGGGTGTGGAAATATTCAGCATTCCCGAAAGCGGCACCGGAAGTGAAGCCCTTTTCAACGGAGTGTTCCTCGCCTGCGCATTTATGATAGCAGTCATATCGGGTGTTTACGCATTGTCGGGCGGATTTGAGTCCATAACCCAGGTGTCATACGAGCTTATATCCGCAGTAGTGTCAGCCATTGCCGCCGCCGTGACGGGGCTTGTGACCTCAGCAGCCGCCATTGATACCATACAATATCTTGTGGCGATGAGCACAGCCTGTCTCCTGATACTCATAAACCTCATAGCCGCCCTTGTTACGAAAAACAAGAGCGCAGAAATATAATACTGATAACTGACCGTCGAGTGCCATAAACATTCGGCGGTTTTTGACCCCCTTGTAAATTTTCACGCTCATTGCAATAATATACATAATACGATTGACCTTGCGGAAGATTTATAGTATAATTATTTTATACATATCAGACGAAGAAACTGCCCGAAAGGTATGATAAAAATGAAAAACATTATCGATGAAATGATAAGCAGGATAACTCCGCCCGATATACGAAAGGTCTATCGTGTTCACCGAGAGCTTATCCACCTCCTTGTCCGCACCGCCGCCACCGCCAAAGACGGACATTACGACAAGAACATAACCGCTCACGACGGCAGAGCCATACCCGTCAGGGTCTATCCACCCTCAATGCTCAGTCCCCGAAAAAGGGTGCTGGTGTTTTTCCACGGCGGCGGCTGGGTCATAGACGATATCGACAGATATCATAAGGTCTGCAAACAGCTTTCCACCATAACAGGCAGCTATGTTGTCTCCGTAAATTACCGCCTTGCCCCCGAGCATAAATATCCCGCAGGGTTTGATGACTGCTTTGAAGCCGCCGAAATGATATATAAATACGCCGTAAAAAGCGGCATATCCAAAAACGACATTATCCTCATAGGCGACAGCGCAGGAGGAAATCTTGCAGCAGCCGTCGCCCTCAAAGCCCGTGACACAGGAGCATTCAGAATACGCCGACAGATTCTCATTTACCCCGCCACAGACTGCGAGTTCGGGGAAGATACCCCCTATAAATCGTTCAAAGAAAACGGCAGGGGTTGTATCCTCACCGCCGACAGAATGCGAGGATATCTGGAGCTTTATCTTAATACCCCCGATGAAAAAAATGACCCATACGTTGCCCCGATGAAAGCAAAAAGCCTTAAAGGGATGCCCGATACCCTCGTCATAACGGCGGAAAGATGCCCACTGAGAGACGAGGGCGAGGCGCTTGCCAAAAGGCTTTACAAAAGCGGAGCACGGACAATGGCGTTTCGCATAAAGAAAGCATACCACGGATTTTTCGTCACCGACCTGCAATTCAATCCCCACGCAAGGCAGGCCGTGAGTATGATAATGTATTTTCTCCGCCTTACCGACTGAGAACGATACTTTTCCCAAAGGAAAGGAATGATGATATTGAGACGTGAGATGCACACCCCTTGGAGCCGTCTTGATAACGCCGCCAAAATTTTCCCCTCGACAGTGGAACGTTCGGACACAAGAGTGTTCCGATTTTCCTGCGAGCTTACCGATGATATAGACCCCGAGCTTTTGCAGAAGGCCGCCGAGAGAGCGGTGGAAAGCTACCCGAATTTCAGCGTGGTGATGAAAAAGGGACTTTTCTGGTATTATCTCGAAAGCACCGACCTGAAGCCCGTTGTCACCGAGGAAAACACCCCCGTCTGCGCCGCCATATACGAAGAAGACGTTCGCAGCCTGCTTTACCGTGTCACATACCATAAAAGCAGGATAAACCTTGAGGTCTTCCACGTCCTTGCCGACGGAACAGGCGCGCTGATGCTCCTTAAAACCATAGTTTACCGATACATCATCTACCGCTATGCCGACCTTTTCGATGAAGATGTCCCCGCCCTTGATAATGACGGCTCATTTTCACAGAAAAATGCGGACAGCTTCTTAAAATATTACGACAAGACCAAGAAGCAGCGGAGCAAAAAAATGATGAAAGCCTTCCGTCTCCATACGGAAAGGCTTGATAACAACAGGCTTTCGGCAATTGAAGGCTTTTCCTCCGTAAAAAGCGTCATCACCGCCGCACATAAATATAAGACTACTCTCACCGTTTTTCTCACCGCCGTTTACATCAAGGCGCTTAGTATGGAAATGTCGCTCCAAAGTGTGAGAAAGCCCGTTGTAATAAATATCCCCGTAAATCTCAGGCAGTTTTTCCCATCGGAGACCGCCAAGAATTTCTTCGGAATGATGTCCGTGCAGTATAATTTCAGCGACCGTGACGGCACACTGGAGGACATAATCACCCAGGTCAGCGAGCAGTTCAAGGAGCAGCTCACAAAGGACAAGCTTGCCATAAGAATGAACAGCCTTGCCGCCCTTGAGCATAACTTCCTTGTTCGCATAGCCCCCCTGCCCCTGAAAAACCGAGTGCTCCGCATAGCCCGCCACATTACAGTCAAAAGCGAAACATCAGTCATCTCAAATGTGGGCAGGATACAGATGCCCGAGGAGTTTGACGGCTTCATAAAAAGCTTCTCGGTTTTCGTCAGCACGGGAAATATCCAGCTCAACATCTGTTCATTCAACGATGTCCTGCAAATGGGCATAACCTCAGGCTATGCCTCCACCGATGTCCAGCGAAACTTTTTCAGACTGCTCACATCTCAGGGCATCGACGTGAGAATACGGAGCAATGATTCATATGCCGAAAGACCTGTAAAAGAGGAGGTAAGCGAAGAATGCAGCAGTGCGGAAAATGCAGAATAACCGTTGACGGCGACAAGGACCGCTGCCCCTTATGTCAAGGGGAGCTTACAGGCGAGCCCGAGCCCGAAATGTACCCCGAAATAAAAGAAAGCCGCTTTGAAAGCAGCTTTCTCCTAAGGCTCATAGCCTTTATAGCCATATCCGCCGCAGCAGTCTGCGTGGGTACGGATTTCATAATTTCAGGGGGCATAACATGGTCTCTCATCTGTATCGGCGGCATAGTCTGCGCCTGGCTCACCACCTCAGTGGGCATAACCTACCGCAGACGAATACTCAAAAACATAACCTGGGAGCTTATCCTCATAACCTCCCTGTCGGTGATATGGGATAAATTCACGGGCTGGCACGGCTGGTCGGTGGACTTCGTCCTGCCCTGCGCCAGCATATGCGCCGTTATATCCATTTTCATTATTGCAAAGGTGCTGAAAATGAAGTCGGGTGAGTATCTGCTGTACCTCATAATCGGCGGATTTTACGGCTTCCTGCCACTTATCTGCCTTATTGCGGGACTAACGAAAATAACCTATCCCACAGTGATATGCACCTGTCTCAGCTTCATATTTATGGCAGCCCTGTTCCTTTTCCGAGGAAAGACCACCAAGGACGAGATGGAGAGGCGTTTTCATCTTTGATTTGCACTTGCCGAACTATCCGCCATTATCTCGCTCAAAGTAATGCTCCGTATATCAGCATTATTTGCCTCATATATTTTTCTCTGAACGATATCTTCAAGGGCATTTTCTTCCTCGGAAGAAATGTGCCCGTAAAGCTTTTCAGCCGCAGGAATCGCATCAGCGGAAAGCTCCGAAAACATCGTTATATCTACAGATGAAAGTGAGCCGTCAAGATATCTTCCAATGTTGTATTCCGCAATGAGCCTGTCAGCATTTGAAAAGCTCAGAGCGGCAAACATCACGGTGAAAGCAGTTACGGCGAATTTTGACAGATTGAATCTCTCCAAAGCCACCGAAATAATTATCCCGATAAACAGCACTCCCAGCAGGAGCATAAACCAGCTTGTGTAAAATCTCAGCCTTGTAAGCCCGTAAACGCTGATGTACATACCCATTTTGCTGACAGCAGTGATTATGAGCAGAACGGTGAATACACAAAGGGTCACGGTCATAGCTTTGAGAAATCCCGATTTTTTTCCGTCCTCATTTACCTTTGAGAAAAGGTTGATGCCGATTATCACCGCAAGGTCAATGACCGAAACTATGCACAGCTGGAAAAATCCCTGCCTTGCGTAAGCGGAGTAGCTTTCCGTGTCCGCAGGGAGCCTTGAAACGAATGCGGACAGGAAATAGGAAGCCTGTGAGAAGAAGAATATCACATACATCACGCACAGGGGAACTGCTGAAAAAGCCGCCGCCGAAGCGGGAACGAACCTGAATGCCGATGTCATATTTTTCAGCTCATCATCGCTGTGAACTTTCTCATTTTTATGTGTGCGGTACATCGAGCTGTCTCTTATACACATCTCCGAGCCCACGAGACGCTACGCTATCTC
>CAMBJF010000078.1 GCA_945867875.1 uncultured Ruminococcus sp.
TTCTATAACCTGCTGCTCTCTGCCCTCCTGCAAAATGGGGAGGTCGTGCTCTTTCTTGTAAAGGGCAACGCTTTTGCATACCTCCATTCTTTTGAGGAAGAGCTGGAGCATCTGTCCGTCAATGTCGTTTATTTCTTTTCTCAGGTCATCAAGATTCATTATAAGTTTCCTTTCAGTTTATGCTGCTGTAATTGTGATTTTAGGATATATTTAGCTTATATGATATCACATTAACTGATATCCGCCAGTTCAAGATAAGCGCTGCCATTTTCGGAAATGTAGTCCTTGCGTCCGTCAAGGTCATTTCCGAGGAGCAGGTCGAACATTTTCGAGGTAGCCTCCGCATCGGCGGGAGTTATCTTGATAAGCCGCCTTGTTTCGGGGTTCATAGTGGTGAGGGACATCATTTCGGGGTCATTCTCACCGAGACCTTTTGAGCGGTCAAGCTTGTATTTTTCGTCGCCTATTTTTGCAAGTATCTCAGTCTTTTCCTTTTCGTCGTAAGCAAAATAGGTCATCTTTTTTGTGGTTATCTCAAACAGGGGAGACTCAGCGATATAAACGCAGCCCTGTTCGATAAGTGTGGGGGTGAGACGGTACAGCATCGTGAGCACCAGTGTTCTTATCTGGAATCCGTCCACATCGGCATCGGTACATATTATGACCTTGTTCCAGCGGAAATTGTCCATAGAGAAGCTTGAAAGCTCCTTGTTGGCCTTTGACTTTACCTCAACGCCGCAGCCCAGAACTTTGATAAGGTCGGTGATGATATCGTTCTTGAATATCTTCTCATAATCCGCTTTAAGGCAGTTGAGAATTTTTCCTCGAATGGGGATAATTGCCTGAAATTCCGCATTTCTTGCGGTCTTGCAGGAGCCGAGAGCCGAGTCACCCTCCACGATATAGACCTCACGTCTTGACTTGTCCCTTGTTCGGCAGTCAACGAATTTTTCAACCATATTCGCAAGGTCTATCTGCTTTGTAAGGCTGTTTTTGGTGTTCGCCCTTATCCTGTCCGCAGACTCTCTCGCACGCTTGTTTATAAGTATCTGATCCGCAATTTTATTTGCGTCATCGGGATTTTCGATGAAATAGACCTCAAGCTGATGCTTTAAAAAGTCCACCATATTTTCATAGATAGACTTGTTGTTTATCGCCTTTTTTGTCTGATTCTCGTATGATGTGTATGTGGAAAAGGTCGATGAAATGAGCACAAGGCTGTCGGCAATATCATCGTCTTTGACGGACTTCTCGTTCTTCTGATACTTGTTTGCGGTCTTGATGTAGTTGTCGATAGAAGAGCGGAATGCCTGCCTTACGGCTTTCTGAGGAGTTCCGTCATATTCAAGGAAGCTTGAATTGTGGTAATATTCCTGGAAGCTTACGGTTTTGGAGAATGTGAATGCGCAGGAAAGCTTCATTTTGTATTCGGGTCTGTCCGCAGCGTCACGTCCCTTTCTCTCGCAGGAGCAGAACTGGAGCGCCGTGAGATTTTCCTCGCCCACAATCTCTTTGAGATAATCGGTGATGCCGTTTTCATAGTAATATTCAGTCTCGTCAAAGCCCCCTGTTTCCTTTTCGATACGGAGAACAAATGTGACCTTGGGGTTTACCACCGCCTGCTTTTTGAGCACCGACTCAAAATAATCCGCAGGGATATTTATGTCCGTGAAAACCTCCGAATCTGGTTTCCAGCGGGTCTTTGTACCCGTCTTTTTGGACTTTGCAGGCTCCTTGGAAAGTCCGCCTACGTTTTCGCCCTTTTCAAAATGGAGGTTGTATTTGTATCCGTCACGGAGTACCTCAACGTCCATATATTCCGAAGCATACTGCGTTGCGCAGGCACCCAGACCGTTGAGACCCAGCGAAAATTCATAGTCATTGTTGTCATACTTGCCGCCTGCGTAAAGCTCGCAGTAAACAAGCTCCCAGTTCCAGCGCTGTTCGGAGTTGTTGAAGTCAACGGGGCAGCCTCGTCCGAAGTCCTCCACTTCAATGGAGTGGTCAAGGTAGCTTGTGACGATAATTTTGTCGCCGTGACCGTCACGGGCTTCATCTATGGAGTTTGAGACTATCTCAAAAACCGAGTGCTTGCAGCCCTCTAAGTCATCGGAGCCGAAAATTACCGCAGGGCGCTTTCTTACTCTGTCCGCACCCTTTAATATGCTGATACTTTCGTTATCGTAATCTTTTTTCTTTGCGCTCATTTTGCTGTGATTTTTCCTTTCACTTGATATATGTGTTATATGTTTACAATGTTTGCTTCATTCCCGTGTTCCCGAATGAGCCGTACAAGGTCATCTGCGCCGAGCCATATCGTAGCGGTGTTGTCATTGGGGTGAACGCCTATCATATTTCCCTCAAACTCAGCGTCAAGGAAGAATATTACACGGTGCAATGGGTCATTCAAAAGACCGAGAGGTGTCACCGAACCCGGTGTCAGGGACATATATTCCATAAGGTCGTCAGCAGATGCAAAGGACAGATTTCTCAGCCCGTTCTGCTTACGAAATTCTTTCAGGTCAACACGCTTTTCGCCCCTTACCGTGATAAGGTAATAATTCCGCTTTTTATCGTCTCTTACAAAGAGATTTTTTGCCTCGCATTCAGGGTGTGGGAGGTCGATCTCACTCAGCTCCTCCATATTGAAAACAGCCTTGTGTTCAGCCTTTTCATAGGGAATGCCCTTGGCGGTGAGGTATTCGTATATTTCCTTTTTATCCATCATCAGGCTCACTTTACATTTGCAATATTTTTCTCTCTGTAATCGAGGATATATTTGCAGCCTGCAAAGACAGCACCGAAGAATATCACAGGCTTCCAATCCACCTTTGAGCGGCGGGAGCTTACATATACCGCAGAGGGCTTGTCACCTGAGCCGATAGTGTAAAGTGCCGCAGGTATGCCGTTTTCCACCACTATCTTTGTTGGACGGGCATTGACCACCGCTTTCAGCACAACTTCGCTCAAAAACGAGGAGATGCAGGCAGCTGCGGCAGTTTTGCCCACAAGCTCAATAACCTCTCTGAGAGTCTGTTCATCAACATAATAGCTCATTACTTTTCCTCCCTCAAATCAAGCTCCATAAAATAATCGTCCATAACGAAGCCGTTTCCGATGTCCGTGACCCCGTCGCCAATGGTCACAAAGCCCATAGCTTTGTAAGCGGCAATGGTGGTGTCATTGTATTTGTTCACCGTGAGCCATATCGCTCTGAGACTGCGCTCACGGGCGATATCAATAAGCTGCTCCAGAGCCTTTCGGGCATATTTCTTTCCACGCTCTTCCTTTTTCAGATAGAGCTTTGAGAGAAAAAGCCTGTCGCCGTCGGGCTTAATGGCGGTGTAGCCCACGTCATTTCCGCCCTTTTTGATGAAATAGTATTCATATCCCTCTTTGAGGTTTTCCTTTTCAGCCTCAAAGGAGCAGAATTTTTTCACCATAAAATCTATCTGTTCGGGGGAGAGTATTTTCGGGAAATACTCGTGCCATATGCTGTCCGCAATGTCCGCAACTCTTTTCAGCTGGTCGTCTGTTTCTGCCTTAACAAGCTTTATTCCTTCCATTCTATCACTCCTCATTCTCTTAAAAAATATTTTCAGTACCTGTGCGCATTCGTTTTCCATATATCCGCCCGTTATTTCGGGGCGGTGATTGTAGGGCAGAGCCGAAAGGTCTGTTACAGAGCCTAAAGAGCCAGCCTTTTTGTCATATGCGCCGTATATCACCCTGTCGATGCGGGAGTTTATTATCCCCCCCGTGCACATAGGGCAGGGTTCAAGGGTAACATACATATCGCAGCCCGAGAGCCGCCAGCCGCCGAGATACAAAGCGGCGTTCTGTATGGCTTCAAGCTCTGCGTGAGCCAGAGGACTGCGGCTTTTTTCACGGCTGTTCCGTCCCTCGCCAACGATCATGCCGTCCCTTTTTCGGACAATCACAGCGCCAACGGGGACTTCTCCCTCAGCCGCCGCCATATCCGCAAGCTGTAAGGCTCTTTTCATATAAATATCGTCCGTCACAGCCATTTTGTCTCCAGTATCATCAGAGTAAGTGTAAGGCTTATCCACATAAGCACCGAAGCGTTTGTGAGACAGCACATAATGCGCTCGTGGGTGTCAAGGTACATCTTGTAAAGGGGCAGGCTTATTTTGTTGCTGTGCTTTTTGATAAACACCGCAACGGCGATGAAGCCCACGGTGATGTAAATGAGCAGGAGCGCCACGGTTATAGTGATGTACATTCCCTCGGGGGGCTGTGAGCAGCGGATCACCGTGAGAAAATATACCGTTGAGCTTATGAGGATACGCATAATAAAGCCTGATGCCAGCGAACCCGTTCTGACCACAAAGAAGCCTATTATGAGCATTGTTGTGAATGAAAACAGGAACGAGTGATAATTTCCCGTGGTCGCAGCGGCGATGATGCTTGTGAGCACAAGGGCGTAGCCGTCGCCGAATTGTTTGAGTATCTGTAAAACGATACCGTGGTGGATTATCTCGCTGATAATTGGAATTATGACTGCCGAGAGCAGTGCGGAAAGCACAAAGCACAGCTTGCTCCGGGGTATCCACACGCTGTAATTTGGGTCGATGCCGATAATTGACACAAAGGTATGCTGGATATTTGAAAGAATGGTGGCTATGCCGAAGGTGAGCATCGCCATAGGCGCAGCGATGCCGAAAAGGGGCTTGTTGTAAATCTTCATCGGCATAAGCAGCTTTCGGGGCATTTTGATTTTTTTGAGAAGATAGAACACAGGCAGAATCCGTGTCAGTATCTTCACGAGATAGTCCGAAAGCACAGCCGTGTATTCATTTACGGAAATGAGCCGCATAATATGGTAGAAAAACGGGATCTCACCGAGAGGAGCAACGGTTTTTATCACCCATATGAGGAGATTCAAGACCGTGTATATGCATAAAAATTTTGCCAGCAGGGAATGTATCTCAACGATAACGGAGCGTTCCGCCGCCTGAGGAGACTCGGTGATAAAGCCCTCGCCGTCACGGTAGGTGAGCTCGTCGGAGTTGTCGAGAAAGTAGAAGCCGTAGTCCTTTTTGTGTTCAATACGCCATTTGCGGTAGATTTCGCTGTATTCCTTGTCCTGAAGCTTCAGTGAAGCGATGCGGCTGTCGCTGTTGTCCCTTTTTTTCGTAATAGCCATAAGACAGACTCCTTTCCCTGTTTTTGCGTATGATTAAAAATATTATACCACATATTTCATTAGTTTTTGTGAATTTTTTGTGTACATACCCCGCGATATTTTGTTGATGAACAAGCATCGGGGGGCTTTGTATATTTCGTATCAAATCGGCGTAATAATACATAAATTCTCTTGCATTTTCACGGCATTTCTGCTATACTTATTATATTATAATTCAGAAAGGGGCATATAGCCAGATGAGCACAGTTCAGAGACGGGACAAAATAAATTATTACCTTGACATCGCCGAGACCGTTCTTGAGCGTGGGACCTGCCTGCGCAGAAATTTCGGAGCGATAATCGTTAAAAATGATGAAATAGTTTCCACGGGATATGTGGGCGCACCCAGAGGCAGAATGAACTGCTGCGACCTTGGCTACTGCACAAGAGAAAAGCTTGGTATCCCCAAGGGCCAGAGATACGAGCTTTGCCGCAGCGTCCACGCCGAGGCAAACGCCATTATCTCCGCCGAAAGAAGCGACACTATCGGTGCCACCATTTACCTTGCCTGTCACGACGCAAAAACAGGGGAGCTGTACGGCGATGTTGAGCCATGCTCAATGTGCAAGCGCCTTATCATAAACGCAGGCATTGCCACCGTCATTATCCGCAACACCCACGACAAATACACCACCATAAACGTCCAGAGCTGGGTGGAGAATGACGAGTCAATTGAGGGCACTGACGGGTATTAATATTTTACAAATATAAAAACCGCCTGCGGAAAGCTCCGAGGCGGTTTTGTAAAGCATATTCGGTTATCAGTTGCCTGTAGCGATATAGGGCTGGATAGCACCTGCAAGAATGTTTGCGGGCATTGTCTGGAGCCATATCTTGCCGGGGCCTGTTACCTTTGTGTTGAAGAGGCCCTCGCCGCCGAGGAGCATATTTCCGACGCCCTTAACGGTCTCGATGTCCATAGAGCAGGTTGCTTCCATAGCTGCAAGATAGCCTGTGTCGATGAGCATAGACTGACCTGCCGCAAGCTCGTATTCAACGATGCCGCCGTTTATCTCAAGGAAAACCATACCGTTTCCAGTGAACTTCTGCATAATGAAGCCCTCGCCGCCGAAGAGACCTGCGCCGATCTTCTTCTGGAAGAAAATTTCCATATTAACGCCGATGGTGTTTGCAAGGTATGCGGATTTCTGAGCAACGATAGCACGGGAAGCTGTGTCGAAGCAGATGATGTCGCCGGGGAATGTGGAAGCGAAAGCGATCTCACCGGGACCGCCTGTTGCGGAATATGTATTGCGGAAAACGGACTCGCCTGTTACAGCGCTCTTAGCCATTTTTCCGAGAGCACCGAGGAGACCTGCGCCGCCGCCCGAGCCGAGACCTGTCTGCATCTGCATTGTGGGGGTCATCCAGGACATTGCACCCTTCTGGCACTCAATAGACTCGCCTGCCTGAAGCTTACAGATAAGCACGGGCAGAGGAGCATTTTTTACTTCATACTGCATAATAATACCTCCATAATTCAATAATATCATAATCAGATTTCTGTAAATTTATCATAACACATATTGATAAATATGTCAATACTATTTTACAAATTCTAATCGAATTTTAAACAAATTTTATTTTAATAACAGAAAGAAGTGGTCATATGGCAAAGGAAGCGGGAATAAATCAGAAGCTGAAATTTTTATATCTTGCGGATATTTTCGAGCGTGAGACCGACGAGGAGCACCCGCTCACCGTTTATGACCTGTCGGATAGACTTGAAGCTCTCGGGATAAATGCGGCGAGAAAGACTCTCCTTGACGATATCAAGCTCCTCGAGGACTACGGAATGGACATCATCACCGTTCCCGTGGGAAAGATGCTCGGATATTATCTTGGCAGCCGCAGCTTTGAACTTCCCGAAATAAAGCTCCTTGCGGACGCAGTAAGCTCCTCACGGTTCATAACCGAGAAAAAGTCCCGTGTCCTGCTGAAAAAGCTGGAGGGGCTTACGGACAAGTAGCACGGTCAGGAGATAAACCGCCGTGTCTACGTTTCAAACAGGATAAAATCGGAAAACGAGTCCATTTACATCAGCATTGACGTTATCAGGCAGGCGATCGACAGCGGACGAAAGATATCATTTAAATATTTCGACCGCACCCTTGATATGAAGAAAAAATACCGTCAGGGAGGTCGCACCTGCTCTCCCTATGCCCTTGCGTGGAATGACGGCAGCTATTATCTTGTGGGCAAGCAGGAGAAATACCCCACCCTGTCCAATTTTCGCATTGACCGAATGGAGAGCGTCACCGTTCTTGATGAAAAGTCCGAGCCTGTTCCCGAGGGCTTTGACCCCGCAAAATACACCTCCACCACTTTTTCGATGTTCAGCGGCGAGGAATGCACCGTCACCCTCCGCTTTGACAACAGTCTTGTGAATGTTGCGGCGGACAAATTCGGCACCGACCTTATCCTTATCCCCGACGGCGATGACAAATTTACCGTCAGTGTGCGGCTTGTGGCAGGGGCGGCGTTTTACGGCTGGCTGTTCCAGTTCGGCGAAAAGGCGGAGGTAATGTCCCCCGAAAACATTCGCAGGGAATATGCCCAAATGATTGAAAACGTTCGGAAAAAATACATCACGGAGGAATGACTTAAATTATGATAAATGTACTGTTCATCGGCGATATTGTTGGCAGCAACGGCTGTGATTTTGCCGAAAAGACCGTCGGAAGGCTGAGAGCTCAGAAAAAGCTTGATCTTGTTATTGCAAACGGTGAAAATTCTGCCGACGGCAACGGCATAACCAAGGCATCAATGGAGCATATTTTTCGCTTTGCCGACGTTATCACCACGGGAAACCACTGCTTCCGCCGAAAGGAATTCACGGAATATTACGACATCAAGGAAAATCTTCTCCGACCCGCAAACTACCCCGATGGAGTCGTGGGAAAGGGCGTTGTTACGGTGGATATGGGCAGATACAGCTTTGCCGTAATAAACCTTATGGGCACGGCGTTTATGGAGGCACTCAATAATCCGTATGAATGTATTGACAGGCTTCTCGGGGATATCGACACGAAAAATATCCTTGTGGATTTCCACGCCGAAGCCACCTCCGAAAAAAAGGCGATGGGCTTTTATCTTTCGGGCAAGGTGTCTGCCGTTATGGGCACTCACACCCACGTTCAGACCGCTGACGAAGCTATCCTTGACGGTCACACAGCATACATCACCGATGCGGGAATGTGCGGGGCGGAGCTTTCGGTGCTGGGGGTAAAAAAGGAGCTTGCCATTGAAAAGCAGCGGACAAAATGTCCCGTTCGGTTTACTGAATCCGATGAAGCCCCCTTTTTCAACGGCGTTTTGATGCAAATTGATGAAAAATGCGGCAAAGCCTGTGGCATTGAGCGGCTTATTATTAGATAAATCGCTAAAAATTCCCCAAATCCTTGCATATGGCTGACTTTTCGTATATAATAGCAGTAAGACAGAGGCAACACTGAAAAAATAGCTATTACATATGAAAGGGCGGTCACGAAATGGATATTCTGAGGGTGTCGGCAAATTCTTCTCCCAATTCGGTTGCGGGTGCTATTGCAAGCGTTGTCCGAAGCAATGGTCAGGCGGAGATTCAGTCTGTTGGGGCGGGTGCTGTCAATCAGGCAGTGAAATCCATTGCGGTGGCAAGGGGATATCTTGCGGCTGTGGGACTTGACCTTGTGTGCTTCCCCGAGTTTTCTTCGGTGGATATAAACGGCGAGATGCGGACGGCTATGAAGTTTGTCTGCTTTGCGCTGAGTGATGAGACCGATAACGGATAAAATAAAAGCTGCCTTTTGAGGGCAGCTTTTTTGAATTATGCAATATAAAAGTTGACAAACAAGAAAAATTATGCTATTATAACATTCGTAGGGAGAATGTCTCGTACATAACGGACGATAACAGGCGGTCAACCTCACTGATACCAACAATGGTGGAAAGAGAGGCTGAATATCATAACCTTTGTTGGAATTTTCAAAACAAAGGAAGTGATAATATTATTACTATTGATACAGTTTTAAGCCTGATAGCCTGCATCATTGCAGCAATCAGCTTATATCACGACTGTAAAAAGAAGTAATCCGCCTAAGCTGCAACTTAGACGGATCATGGATTATGAAATGTAATTCGTAAACATCTGAGGGCGACCGTCTTTGACGTTCTCCCTATTTTTATTATATCATATCACACTGATTTGTCAAGCACTTTTAAAAAAATCCCGAATACAGAATCCTGCTGTATTCGGGATTTTTTATATTATGTCATCAAACCATATGAATTTTCTTTTCAGCGTCGGAATTTTTTCCGTCAATGCCGTACTTTCTGTCACGGCGCTTTTCAAAGAACTTGGGAGCGACCTTGGGGAACATTGCGTAGGTGAGAACGTCCTCCTCCTGTTCAAGCCACTCGGAGCATTCCTCTCTGAGCTTGTCAAGCTCGGGCTCGAGAAGGTCTGCGGGACGGCAGTCGATTGCTTCCTCGCCCTTAAGAATAGACTTTCTGAACTCGGGGTCGATAGGTGTGGGAGTTCTGCCGTACTTGCCTGCGATAACGTCCTTGAATTCCTTTGTTACCATCTTGTAGCTGTCTCTTATACACATCTCCGAGCCCACGAGACGCTACGCTA
>CAMBJF010000079.1 GCA_945867875.1 uncultured Ruminococcus sp.
GATTTAGATATCTGATTATTACAGTTAAATATCTGAATATTAATGTAGTTAATTCAAGATGTATGTGATATAATTTTATCAAAAAATATGGAATTGGAAAGGATATCATATCCTTTGATGAAAACGGAGGAATAATTATGGCTTGCTTTATCGCACCCGTAACAGAAGCTGTTATAACAACTATCGCAGAAAAGGTCATTCATTCCCGTGAATGCAGGGCTGAAAGCGAGGGAAAGAAGCTTTCCTGCAAATTTTCCGAGAAACTTGGTGTGCTAAACAAAATGCTATGGGGCGGCTCTGCTCTGCTTGCTTTTGAACATCTGTGGCACGGAGAGGTCGTTCCCTTTTATCCGTTCCTGACAGCTGCTTCAGATGCAGTGGCAACATCTGTAATGCTCCATGAGATAGCCACGTCGGGCGTTGCAATGGCTCTGCTTGTAACTGCTGTTTGGGCAGGCATAATGTGCGTTGGAGCGGCGGCAAGAAAAAAATCTGCTGCAAAGGAGTCGAAGTGATATGACGCTGCTCATAACACTGCTTGCAGCGGTCATATCCACGGCTGTGTGGTATATGAGCGCAGAGGCACGGAAAATGAAGGTTGGCACGCTGTGCTGTATGTACTGGGGAGCTGCGCTTATGTGGCTTGTTGACGCTGCAAATGAATATATGGAGCTTGGAGCGGAGTATTTCTCCCCCGATGCCGCTTCTATGATAAATGACGGTTTTCTCGGGCTGTCGGTCACAGTCCTTGGGCTTGTGATATGGACGGTCATCGTTCTGATAAAAGCCCCCAAAGGAACTGTCAGGAACACTCTTATGCACAAAAGCTGAAATGGGAAAGGAATGATATCAAAATGCATCTTACCCCAAGAGAACAGGAAAGACTTATGATACACGCCGCAGGAGAGCTTGCAAAGCAGCGAAAAGCAAGAGGGCTGAAGCTCAATTATCCCGAAGCTGTGGCATACATAACCTCAGAGCTTCTTGAGCTTGCCCGTGACGGAAAGACCGTTACCGAGCTTATGAGCATCGGCAGACAGCTCCTCACCTGTGACGAGGTCATGGACGGAGTCCCCGAAATGCTTCACGAGATACAGCTTGAAGCCACATTTCCCGACGGAACAAAGCTTGTTACTGTCCACGAGCCTATCGTGCCGAACAACAAGGTCATTCCCGGCGAGATAATCACCGAGGAGGGGGAAATTGAAATAAATGCAGGAAAGGACAGCTCCGAAATAACTGTTACCAACACTGCTGACAGACCTATACAGGTAGGTTCTCACTTCCATTTCTTTGAAGTGAACAAGGCACTTGAATTTAACAGAGGGCTTGCGTTCGGTATGCGTCTCGATATCCCTGCGGGCACGGCGGTTCGTTTTGAGCCCGGTGAAAGCAAGCGTGTAAAGCTCATTGCCATCGGCGGCAAACGTGTGGGCTTCGGGCTCAATGACCTTGTGCAGGGCAGTATGGACGACCCTTCGGTCAAGGAAAAGGCAATTGCAAAGGCTAATGAAAAGGGATTTTTGTTCGGGGAGGGTGAGTAAAAATGTTCAAGATGTCAAGAAAGCAGTATGCCGATATGTACGGTCCTACCACGGGCGACAGGATACGTCTGGGCGACACCTCTCTTATTGCTGAGGTGGAAAAGGATTACTGCATTTACGGCGAGGAAGCCAAGTTCGGCGGCGGAAAATCTCTCCGTGACGGAATGGGACAATCCAGCTCCGAGCCTGACAGCAGCTGCCCAGACACGGTGATCACCAGTGCCGTCGTCATTGATTCCACGGGAATTTACAAGGCTGATATCGGCATAAAGGACGGCAGGATATGCGGCATAGGCAAGGCGGGAAATCCCGATATTATGGACGGAGTGACCCCCTCCCTCGTTTTTGGAGCGTCCACGGAAGCCATTGCGGGCGAGGGACTTATCCTCACCGCAGGAGGCATTGACACCCATATCCATTTCATCAGTCCAACTCAGATAGAGACTGCTCTTTATTCGGGCATAACAACGATGATAGGCGGCGGAACAGGTCCTGCCGACGGCACCAACGCCACCACCTGCACCCCGGGCAAATTCAACATTGAGAAGATGCTTGAAGCCGCCGAGGAATACCCCATGAACTTAGGCTTTCTCGGAAAGGGCAACAGCGCAGGCATCGACACTCTCACCGAGCAGATAGAAGCAGGCGCCTGCGGACTGAAAATTCACGAGGACTGGGGCTCAACTCCCTCGGTCATAGATAAGGCGCTCACGGCGGCGGATAAATATGATGTTCAGGTCTCCATTCATACGGACACACTGAACGAGGGCGGCTTTGTTGAGGACACCCTTGCGGCGATAAACGGCAGGACTATCCACACTTATCACACTGAAGGTGCAGGCGGCGGACACGCTCCCGATATCATAAAGGCGGCAGCATTCCCCAACATTCTCCCCTCCTCCACCAACCCCACAATGCCCTTTACCGTAAACACCATTGACGAGCATCTTGATATGCTTATGGTCTGCCACCACCTTGACAGCAAAGTCCCTGAGGACGTGGCATTTGCGGATTCGAGAATTCGCCCCGAGACTATCGCTGCGGAAGATGTTCTTCACGATATGGGCATTTTCAGTATGATGTCAAGCGATTCTCAGGCAATGGGACGTGTGGGCGAAGTCATTACACGCACATGGCAGACTGCTTCAAAAATGAAAGATCAGCGTGGGGCGCTCCCCGAGGACAGCGAGAGAAACGATAATTTCAGAATAAAGCGATATGTTTCCAAATACACCATTAATCCCGCCATAACCCACGGAATTGCGGATTATGTTGGCTCGGTGGAAGTGGGAAAATACGCAGACCTTGTTCTCTGGAAGCCTGCGATGTTCGGCGTAAAGCCCGAAATGATAATCAAGGGCGGCTTTATCTGCGCTTCAAAAATGGGCGATGCCAATGCGTCCATACCCACACCTCAGCCTGTGGTGTACACAAAGATGTTCGGCGCTCACGGACTTGCTGTGAAAAGAAGCTGCATAAGCTTTGTATCGGCTGCCGCTGCGGATAAGGGCATCAAAGAGCGGCTCGGACTTGAAAGAATAGTTCTTCCCGTTAAAAATTGTCGGAACATCGGCAAAAAGGATATGCGGTATAATGACAGGACAGGCGATATAAAGGTCGACCCCGAAAATTACCGTGTTACCGTTGACGGGGAGCATATAAACTGCGAAGCGGCGGAAAAGCTGCCCCTTACTCAGAAATATTACCTCTTCTGACACATTACAGCAAGGAGCATTTTTATGATAACGGAAAAAATAATCGGAAAGCTTGGAAAAACGGATAAAAGCGTGGAATACGTTTCGGTGGACTGGTTCGAGCGTGACAAAAAGCTTTTGCGTAAAACCACCGACAAGGGCGAAGAGATCGGCATTAAGATAGACGAGCCTCTTAATGAAAATGACATCATCTATGAAGATGAGGACAGGATAATTGCGGTGACCATCGCCCCCTCCGACCTTATCAGCGTAAATGTGGGCACTATGGAGGAAATGGGACGGCTCTGCTTCGAGCTTGGAAACCGTCATCTCTCCCTTGCCATAGGTCACGATAATGTGAAGTGCCCCTATGACGAGCCTACGTTTCTGTATCTTAAAAAGCTTGGCTTTGACGCTGTTAAGGTACACGAGAAATTTACAGGCTACACCGAGTGCAGAGGTCACGCCCACACAGATGCTCACGTAAACGAACATCACCACGAGCATCATCATCACCATGAACACTGATAAAATGCCGTTTCTGCGGCTTATGCAGGCACTTGACCCTCTTTTCCCCATAGGCGCATTCACCCTCTCGAATGGGCTGGAGACATATGTACAGAAGGATATCGTCAGGGATAAAAAAAGCCTTTCCGAGTATCTCCGTGCGTATCTTCACACCCTGCCCACGGGGGACGCAGGCTTTGCGGCACGGGCAGCTCTTGGAGATGACCCTGCATATCTCGATGAGCTTTTTGCGGCGGCAAGGTCGCCATATGAGCTGAGAAACGGCAGCAGAAATCTTTGCAGGCGGTTTATCAAAACGGAAGCCAAAATGGGCAGCTGTCCCCTGCTTGAAAAATATGGACGTGAAATCGTGGCAGGTACATTAAACGGCTGTTACCCCGTGGCGGTGGGGCTGTTTATCCGTGACATCGGCGCATATGTGCATAACAGCGTGTCGATGTACTGTTACAGTCTCCTTTCGGCAACGGTAAATCACGCCGCAAAGCTCGTTCCACTCAGTCAGCTTGACGGTCAGGCTGCCCTTGCGGAAATAATCGAGCAGATCCCCGAAGCGGCACGGCTTGCGATGAATGTTGATGCCTATGAACTGGGAATAGGCGGTGCAGGCTTTGACCTTCGCTCAATGGAGCACGAAAAGCTTTATTCGAGGATCTATATCTCTTAACCTGAAAGGACGGACAAAATTATGTCATATGTAAAGATAGGTGTTGGCGGCCCTGTGGGTTCCGGCAAAACTGCACTTATTGAGCGCCTTACAAGAAAAATGTCCGAGGAATACAGCATATGCGTTGTGACAAACGACATTTACACCAAGGAGGACGCAGAATTTCTTATCAAAAATTCCGCTCTTCCACCCGAAAGGATAGTTGGCGTTGAAACAGGCGGCTGCCCTCATACCGCAATACGTGAGGACTGCTCGATGAACCTTGAAGCGGTTGACGAAATGGCGGCGAAGTTCCCCGATGTGCAGATAATTTTCATTGAAAGCGGCGGAGACAATCTCTCAGCCACATTCTCCCCCGACCTTGCGGACGCTTCCATATATGTCATTGATGTGGCACAGGGCGAGAAGATACCCAGAAAGGGCGGCCCCGGAGTTACCCGCTCCGACCTGCTTGTTATAAACAAGACTGATCTTGCCCCGCTGGTGGGCGCAAGTCTTGATGTAATGGCGGCGGACTCAAAGCGAATGAGGGGCGACAGACCCTTTATGTTCACAAACCTTATGACTCTTGATGGCGTGGACGCAGTTATCGACTGGATAAAAAAATACGTCCTTTTCGAGGACTTGAAATGAGCATATTAAAGCTGACTGCCGAAAACCGAAACGGTCGGACGGTCATATCACAAAGTGAATTTACCTCTCCGCTGAAAATCGCAAACCCGTTTTACCGTGATGACTATACCGAAGTTATGATGATGGCGGCAAGTGCGGGAATACTTGACGGCGATGAATATGACATCGAAATAACCGTCAGGGAAAACGCAAGCCTTAAATTCACCGCCCAGTCATACTCGAAGATATTCAAGGCGGACAAAACGGGTGCAAAACAGCGTGTGAGGATAACCGTTGAAAACGGCGGCAGTCTTATTTATATGCCCTGCCCCGTGATTCCCTTTGCCGACAGTGTTTTTGACAGTCGGACAGAGGTAAGGCTATACGGTGACAGCCGCTTTGTTATGACCGATATTCTTGCCTGCGGAAGAACGGCAATGAAGGAGCGCTTTGCATTTAGAAGCTACCGTTCAAGAACGGCGGTGTATGCCGATGATAAGCTTTGCTTTCTCGATAATCAGAAGCTTGTGCCCTCCGAGGCAGAGCTTTCGGGCATAGGATTTTTTGAAAACCGCTCCCACACTGGTATGATGTACATTTACGGCAAAGAGCCGAACATCACCGAAAATGACAGGATTGAAGCCGCTGTAACAAATGCCTGCATGGGCATGTGCATTCGTACCGCAGGAGACAGTGCGGACGATATATGGCGGTATTTCGGAACGCTGATATAAATATAAATGGCTGCTGCGAAATTTTCGTGCATTTTCGGAGGTGCTCCCCGCACTCACTCTCGGAACATGGACATACATATTTCAGGGACTTCTTGTTCTCACGCTGATGATAATGAGGAAAAAATTCGTGCCATCGTATCTTTTCAGCTTCGTTGTGGGATTTGTTTTCGAAAAGCTCCTTGACCTCCACGAAATGTGGATAAACACCCTCCCCGACAATATTATTATGCGGGTCATTTACTTCATCATAAGCTATGTGCTCATCTGCATAGGCATTGCCCTTTCAAATCGCTGCGGACTGCCGATAGTCCCCACAGACCTGTTTCCCCGTGAACTTTCGGACATCACGGGAGTGAAATACTCAAAGATAAAGATAGGCTTTGACATAACCTGCCTTGCAGTTACCGCAGGACTTACATTTTTCTGTCTTGGCCGCATAATGGGGCTTGGCATAGGAACTGTTCTGGCGGCTTTCACTATGGGCAAGGGCATCGGCTTCGCAGGAGAGCTTATTGACAGGAAATTTGTTTTTGGGAATTTTATGACGCTGAAAAAGGATAAGGCATAACTACTAAAAAATGCTGCCATTGTGACAGCATTTTTTTATTTATGAGGCTATTTCCATAAAATTCTGATAAAGCGGGTCATCGTACTTTTCGTAATCCCAGATGTTGTTGCCCACATATTTGAAAAAGCTAACAGTATCATCACGGCTCATTGAGCTTATTTCTTCATCGTCAGAATAAAAATTGTCATAACCGCCGCAGTGCATCTGCTCTGTACCGAAAAGATACAGATTAAGCTTTTCGCTGCTGCTGTAATCAAGGTCGGTGTTATTATTATAAAACACCTGCGTGTTTATGATATTGCCCACGCTTCCCATTGAAAGCACAATGTCCTTATGTCCGTCACTGTTCACATCAAGAACGGACATTTGTACGTATTGACCGTAATTGATCATTCCGGTTTTCTGATCCATTGCTGCTGTACTTACAAGAAATTTGAAGTAATTATTGTCTGAAATAACGTGAAAATCGGGGGAATTGTAATACATATCCACCACTGAAACGCACAGACTTCTGAAATACTCGTTCTGACCCTCGGCATTATAGGCTGATATCTGAAAAAGGTCGTCATAGCCGTCATCGTTATAGTCGCAGAGCATTGAGACATATTTGTTTTCTTTGAGCGACTCTGTGTCAATAATTATATAATCCATAGGTATATCGTCATCGGCTGTGAACAAAAGCGGCGCTTCCATTTCATCGGCTGTGATGCGCTGTGCATTGTTCACATCGAGATTTTTGTAATATTCCTTGTATTCATCAAATGGGTCTGTATTTTCTGTGGCTGATACTTCCCCGGCGGCGGGAACTGCTTCTATGCTTTTATCTGCAAGCACATTTCCAACCACCGCCGACAATACGAATATCGCTCCCACTGCTCCAAATATCACTGCCGCCGCAGATTTGTTTCCGTTTAATTCATTTAAGATCTCAGATGCATCGGAGTAGCGGTCATCGGGGTCAAGGCGAGTGCATTTGTCGATGATCTTCCTGTATTTTCTTTTATAGGCAAGACTGCCGAAAATGCATTCAAAGGTCTTGCCGAGAGCATAGATGTCCGAGCGCACATCTGTCTGTGAAAAACCATACTGTTCAGGAGGAGCAAAGCCCGCAGTGCCCAGATATCGTGTGTCGCTGTCAGCCTGTGGCTTCATTTTTCTTGCGGCTTCAAAGTCGATAAGGCAAATATGACCGTTTGGTGTCATAAGTATGTTCGAGGGCTTAATGTCACGGTGGATAATGCCGAGACTGTGAATGTGGATAAGTACAGCACACAGCTCTTTTGCGGCTTTTAACATCTGATTTTCGGAAAAACAGGCTTCGGAAATAATGTCGCCGTCCACAAATTCTTCAATGACAGTGATATCGTTTTTATCTTCGGAAACGGAAAATATTTTCGGCATAAATTTATGGGGGTTATCACGCAAAAGATCATAAACTTCGGCATTATCGCCGTTTATAACACGCTTTATCCGCTTTTCTCCGCTGTCATCGGTGATGCAGTAAACACTGCACCGCTTTGATTTTTTTAAAAGCTGCTCCACCTTTTTCATCTCCTGCACTTGACATTCAATAAAAATAAAGCAAGTTAAAGCAGTTTTTTGCTTCCATTCAATTTTCCGTATATTTTCATTCTTTCGTTCATTTTATTTTCCTCCGCATTTTCCGAAAACATTTGCCATATTTTGGCATTTATCTACATCTTACCACAAAATTTCCATATTTTGGTGTGCTGTCAGCTAACAAAATAAAAAAATGTATTATCCGCTTTTCACCGCCCACTTTTTTTCACCCCTGCACTTGACATTCAATAAAATTTATGATACCATAATTTCAATTGAATGTCAACAATAAGAGGATTTTGCAAAATGATAAAAAACACGGAAGAAATGGAACATGAGATCACAAGGACGGATAATATATACGATCTCATTGACAACAGCTCCGACAGTTTCAGAAGCGAAACTGTTTCGGAATATCTGAAAACAAAGCTTGCGGAAAAGGGTATGAAAGCCGCAGAAGCCGTCCGCAGATCAGGGATAGAGCGCTGCTACGGTCAGCAGATAATCTCGGGGATAAGAACGCCTTCCCGTGATAAGCTTGTCGCAATATCTTTCGGAATAGGTCTCAGTCTTGACGAAGTAAACGAGCTTATGAAAATTTCCTGCAACCGTCCGCTTTATTCCCGTGATAAGCGGGACGCCGTTATCATATACGGGATATCCAACGGTCTTGACATAAGCAAAGTCAATGATATACTTTACGAAAAGGGCATTGACATCATTGAATAAGCGGCGATGCATTTTTCCTTGACAATACCCCCGATATATGCTATAATAAACTCAGACAGATAAGCAAAAACGTTTATCGGTCATACAAAGATGTATCGGTTAGCGTATGCTAATCAGATCAAACGAAAGGGTGATAGCCATTACTGCGGAAATTTTTCGGGGAATACTTATTCCCTTTCTCGGAACATCTCTCGGTGCATTATGCGTAGTTTTTATGAAAAATGAGTTTCATCTTTCAGTACGCAGGGCGCTCATAGGCTTTGCGGCGGGAGTTATGACCGCTGCATCGGTGTGGAGCCTGCTTATCCCGTCAATGGAGCAGTCGGCGGATATGGGAAAACTCGCTTGGATACCTGCCGCTGTGGGATTTATTGCGGGCATCGCATTCCTGCTCATTCTCGATAACATTATCCCTCATCTTCACATAAACGCCGAACAGGCGGAGGGACCTCACAGCAGGCTGAAAAAGGCCACAATGCTCGTGCTGGCGGTCACTCTCCACAATATCCCCGAGGGAATGGCTGTGGGCGTAGTATATGCGGGAATGGCGGCGGGAAACGGTACTATCAGTGCATCGGGTGCTCTTGCCCTCGCCATAGGAATAGCCATTCAGAATTTCCCCGAGGGAGCTATTATCTCAATGCCCCTGAGAAACGAGGGTATGTCAAAGGGAAAGGCGTGCCTTTACGGCATACTGTCGGGAGCGGTGGAGCCTATCGGAGCGGTCATAACCATACTTGCGGCGGGACTTATCGTTCCCGCACTCCCCTATCTTCTGAGCTTTGCGGCGGGAGCTATGCTTTATGTGGTGGTTGAGGAACTTATCCCCGAAATGTCGGAGGAGCCTCACTCAAACATCGGCACGGTTTTCTTTGCGGCGGGGTTTGTTATTATGATGATACTTGATACGGCGCTTGGATAAAAACAAATACCCTGAATGACATATTGGACGGGTCATTCAGGGCGTTTTTATTTTTTCTTTCTGAAATTCTTCATATTTATCTCGGGGACAGCGAGATTTTCAAAAATAAGGTCCCCGTCCTCCTCCTTGGAGCTGTCTCTTATACACATCTCCGAGCCCACGAGACGCTACGCTATC
>CAMBJF010000080.1 GCA_945867875.1 uncultured Ruminococcus sp.
TATATGTGCTATAATGAGTTAAATCGGTAAAATATACAAAGGGGTGTAACATAGAAATGTTCAGCTTCGGGACCAGTATCCGTTTACAGGCAGCCGCACTCTGCTTTATAATAGTGGTAATGGTGGACTTTATCAGGTCGGAAAAATTAAAGCTCCTCACCACAAGAATTTTCGGCGCAATGCTGGGAACATCGGCTCTGTATATGGTTGCCGATATCCTTACGGTATATACCATTTCAAATATGAGGGGCACGCTTTTCAATGAAATAGCCCACCGCATTTTTTACTTCCTTATGCTGACCGTTGTTTTTCTTGAGTCGGCTTATGTCGAATTTGCGGGAAATGCGAGGAATAAAAAAGTAAATATACCGCTGACGGTGCTGTGGGTGGTGCCGTACATTGTGTGCGTTATAGGAATGATGACGGCGGATATCCAGTATATATGCGACGAAAAGGGCGTGTATTCCCGAGGTATGGCGGTAAGCTTTCTTTATGCGGGAATTGCTGTATATATTCTTGTTACATTCATCGAGACGTTCAGATACAAGTCATCACTTCCCGAAAAAAAGCGAGATGCTCTCAGGTTACAGCTTATAATATGGTCGATCATCGCCCTTGTGCAGCATACAAATCCCTATATGCTCCTGTCGGGGCTTGCGATATCTCTGAACATCACGGCGCTTTACTTTTCCTTTGAAAACCCCAACGAAAACATTGACGAGGCAACGGGGGCATTCAATGCACGGGCGTTCTCTCAGGTGTTTTTTGAAATGACCAACTGTATCGGCAGAAAGCCTGTGAGGGTTGCGGTGCTCGATGCTGAGGACGAGGACATTATCGTGGGCAGCATCGGTTTTTACCGCTTTGAGGCGCTTATGGCAATGGCGGCGGAGGATATGAGGAAAATTTTCGGCGTCCCCGTTTACCGCATAAAGAGCAATATGCTGGCGGTCATCGTTCCAGAAAGTGACACGGGTTTTGATGACGGGCTCATAAGGCTTGGAAAGAAGCTTTCCTATCCGTACAAACTGGAGGACGCTTCCATTGAGCTGAAAGCCCACGCCGTTACGATACGATGCCCTGAGATAACAAGCGAGCCTGCGGATATAGCAGAGCTTGCGGCATTCTGCTCAGATAATTGCAGCGGCTTTGTGAGAGAGGTCAGCGGCGGGACTGCGGAGAAGAAAAAACGCAGCGAAACTCTCAGCCGTATGCTAATTGACGCTATTGCAAATGACGGCTTCGAGGTGGTATATCAGCCCATTTATTCAACGGAGAAAAAGGCGTTTTTATCCTTCGAGGCGCTTATCAGAATGAAAGATAAAGAGACCATCGGCTTTGTGTCCCCAGAGGAATTTATCCCCCTTGCGGAGAAAAACGGATACATCATCAAAATAGGCGAGATCGTTTTTGAAAAGGTTTGCGCAGCCATAAGAAAAATCCGTGATATGGGGCTGAGGGTGGACTATATCGAGGTAAACCTTTCGGCTTTACAGAGTATTGATGAGACCGTGCCCAAAAGCTTTGCGGACATTATGAAAAAATACGGCATATCCCCCGAGTCCATAAACCTTGAGATAACCGAGACCACCGCCGTTGAATCTGCTTCGATGCTGGAGAGGAATATGAAGCGTTTCAGGAAAATGGGGTGCAGCTTCTCCATGGACGATTTCGGAACGGGCTACTCCAATCTTTCCAAAATGGCAGAGGTGAACTATGACCTTGTTAAGTTTGACAAGAGTCTTATCTGGCCAAGTTTCGGGGAGGACAAAAAGGAAAAGTCACTGATAATACTCACCAACACCGTGAATATGGTAAGCTCCCTTGGTGCGCATATCGTTGCGGAGGGCGTTGAGACTGAGGAAATGGTGAAGGGACTTACGGAAATGGGCGTGCATTATTTGCAGGGATATTATTTTTCCCGCCCCATTTCGGAAGATGCATACATTGAATTTATAAAGGAGAAACAAGCGAACTGATGAATATAAAGGAAACTCTCAAAAACAGAATGATAATTGCGGATGGCTCATTCGGAACATATTATGCGGAAAAGTACCGCACGGAGGAAAGCCCGGAGCTTGCAAACACCCTTTTCCCCCAGCGTGTCCGCACCATACATAACGAATACATTGCCGCAGGAGCGGAGCTTATCCGCACGAACACCTTTGCCACCTGCGATATGGGGCTGTCACGGGAAGAGTGTGACAGAAACATTGCTGCGGCTGCGGACATTGCCATTGAATGTGCAGGGGACGGCGTTTTGGCGGCGGGGGACATAGGCGAGATAAAGCGTATGCCTGCGGAAAAGGCAGCTATGGAATATGTGAGGGCTGCTGATATTTTTTACGGCAAGGGGCTCAGGATAATAAACTTCGAGTCCTTTGCGGACACCGCATCACTTCTCCCAGCAATGGAAAAGCTCAGGGATAAATACGGCTCGGAGCTGTTTATTATGGCGTCGTTCTGCGTTGACCGCTACGGCAGCAGCCCTGCGGGAAGAAGTGCTGGACGGCTTATAAGGGAAGCGGCGGCTTATGCAGATAGTGTGGGCTTAAACTGCGGTGTGGGACCCGTTCATATGCGTGATGTGCTCAAAAGGATATCTTTCCCTGAGAATGTGTATGTTTCGGCACTGCCCAACTCGGGATATCCCGCAATGTCAAGAAGTCAGCTCACATTCGGCAGTGCGGCGGAATATTTCGGCTCTCAGGCAAAGGGTCTTGCGGAGCTTGGGGTCAATATCATAGGCGGCTGCTGCGGAACAAGCCCCGAATATATCCGAAAAATTGCGGAGGAGTTCAAGGGCACTGCACCCGTTCCGAGACGTGCGCTCATCATTGAAAAGAGTGCATCGGGCAAGGTGCATTCGGGCTTTATCTATAACGGAAAAGGGGAGCTTCGCCGTGAAAAGATAATTGCCGCAGAGCTTGTGCCCCCTCTTGACGGAAACGATGAAAAGCTTATAGAGTCTGCTCATTATCTGAAAAATGCGGGTGCTGATGTGCTCACATTCCCCGATTCACCATCGGGACGAACAAGGGCAGATTCCGTGCTTATGGCGGCGAAGGTCCGCAGGGAAACGGGTATGGAGGTAATGCCCCACATATGCTGCCGTGACAAAAATGCCCTTGCTATCCGCTCGGCGCTTATGGGCGCTCACATAAACGATATCGGCAACGCACTTATGATAACGGGGGATCCCGTTCCCGCATCGGCAAGGCAGACGGTAAAGTCTGTGTTCAATTTTGACTCGGTGGGGCTTCTGAAAATAGCTTCGGAGCTGAACACCGATATGTTCCCCGAAAGCCCCATATGCTGCGGTGCGGCGGTTAATCAGAACCGCAGGAATATTGACAATGAGATACTCAGGGTCAAGCGGAAAATGGCGGCGGGAGCGGAATTCTTTATGTCCCAGCCTGTTTTTACAGCCGAGGACGCTGACAGGCTCAGACGGGTAAAGAACGAAACGGGAGCATATATCCTTTGCGGCATAATGCCCCTTGTGAGCAGGAAAAACGCTGTGTTTATGAAAAACGAGATATCGGGCGTGAATGTCACCGATGAGCTTGTTGAGCGATACCCCGAAAACGGCACAAAGGAAGAGGGGGAGACTGTGGGGATAGCCATTGCAAAAGAGGTCATTCGTATGATAGACGATTTTGCGGACGGATATTATTTCACGTTCCCGTTCAACCGTGTATATATGCTGCCGAAAATTCTTGAAGGTTGATTTTGTGCATAATAGCTAAAAAGCATGTGCTAATTTATATTCAAATATGTATTGACTGTAGATGAAAAATAATGTATATTTAAATTATAAATGAATTTCTCTACAGAAAGGAACGAGGATATATGAGACTTGAAGGACGTGTGGCAATTGTTACCGGCGGTACAAGAGGAATTGGACTTGCCGTTGTGAAGTCATTTCTGAAAGAGGGTGCTAAGGTCATTCTTTGCGGCAGCAGGCAGGAAACTGCGGACAAGGCTGTGGCTGAGATAAAGGCTGAGACACCCGATGCGGCAGTGGAGGGCATCTGCCCCGTGCTGGGCGATTTTGCAAGCGTTAAGGCGGCTGTGGACGATATCGCCGCAAGATACGGCAAAATTGATATCCTTGTGAACAACGCTGGAATTTCCGAAAGCACTCCTATGAGCAATTACACTGAGGAAATTTTCGACAAGGTAATGGAGCTGAACGTTAAGGGTATGTACAACTGCTCCAAGGCAGTTTCCGACATTATGGTAAAGCAGGGCAGCGGCGTTATACTGAACACCTCTTCGATGGTCAGCATCTACGGTCAGCCTGCGGGAATTGCGTATCCCACATCGAAATTTGCGGTAAACGGCTTTACGCTCAGCCTTGCAAGGGAGCTGGGTCCCAAGGGAGTAAGAGTAAATGCGGTGGCTCCCGGCATCACCGAGACGGATATGGTGAGAAATCTCCCCAAAGAGATGATCGAGCCTATGATAGCGAGAATACCGCTCAGACGTATTGGAAAGCCCGAGGATATCGCAAATGCATTTTTGTTCCTTGCTTCCGATGAGGCAAGCTACATATCGGGCGTTGTACTTAATGTTGACGGACTTATGAGGTCGTAAAAATGATTTTTTGAGCAGCTCTTCTCAAAGGGCTGCTTTTTATATTCATACAATAAATAAAATCCCTGCTTGATTATTTCTTTAAAAAATGTTATAATATTTATTATTTGGAAATTGCATTTAAAGAGGTATGAGCAGTTGATAAAGAAATGGTTGATAAACACTCCAGATGAAAAGGCTGTAAAGGAGCTGTCCGTCAAGGGCGGACTTACGATGCCTGCCGCAAGGACTCTTGTGGCGGCCGGTATTGACACTATGGAAAAGGCTGTGGAATTTTTCGGACAGAATGAGGAAAAAAGCTTTGATATGGGCTTTTCAGACCCTTTCCTTATCCGTGATATGGAAAAAGCCTGCGATATACTGAACGATGCCGTGGACAGCGGCGAGCTTATCTGCGTTTACGGCGACTATGACTGTGACGGAGTTACTGCGACTGCTGTGCTGGCGGGATATCTTACGGATATCGGCGGAAATGTTATGACATATATCAACGAGCGTGCCGAGGGCTACGGAATGAACATAAACGCTGTGAGAAAGTTACACGAACAGGGCATTTCGCTTATCGTCACCGTGGACAACGGCATTGCCGCCATAGATGAAGCAAGGCTTTGCAGAGAGCTTGGAGTAAGGCTCATTGTCACCGACCACCACCAGCCGGGAAAAGAGCTTCCCGATGCGGAAGCGGTGGTTGACCCTCACCGTGCCGACTGTCCCTCATCATACAAGGATTACTGCGGCTGTGGGCTGGCGTTGAAGCTTATTGCGGCAATGGAGGGCGGCGATATGGAGCGGGCTGTGGAACAGTATTCCGACCTTGCGGCTATTGCCACTGTTGCCGATGTTGTTCCTCTCACGGGGGAGAACAGGGAAATTGTCCGTTACGGTCTCCATTATCTTGAAAACACGGAAAATGAGGGGCTGAGAGCCCTTATAGACAAGGCGGGGCTGAAAGCTCCATATACATCGGTCTCGGCGGCATTTTCTCTTGCTCCGAGGATAAATGCGGCGGGGCGCATCGGCTCTCCCTCGGACGCACTGAAGCTCCTTATGTCCGAAACTCCCGAGGAAGCGGAGGAATATGCCGAAAGGGTATGCGCTCTGAATGCCGAAAGAAAGGATTACGAAGGCAAGATAATCGCAGATATTGCGGCTCAGATAAAGGCTGACAGTTCACTTCTTGACGGCAGGGTGCTCATATTCAGCGGAAACGGCTGGCATCACGGCGTTATCGGAATTGCCGCTGCAAGATGCGTTGAAAAATACGGAAAGCCCGTTTTCCTTATGTCCGCAGATGAGGGCGAGACTGAACTTCGAGGCTCGGCACGCTCGATCGAGGGGCTGAACGTTTTTAAGGCTCTGTCATATGCGGAAGAGGCGCTGACAAAGTTCGGCGGACATTCGGGCGCAGGGGGCTTTTCTCTTGAAAAGGACAAATTCACCCTCTTTAAGCTGAAGCTCACCGAATATGCTGATTCTCAGGCGGCGGCAGGGGAGAAATGTGTTCCTTTCATTGCAGTAAGCGGAGCAATCCCACCTGCAGAGCTTACTGTTCAGGGGATAAAGGGGCTTGATGTTCTCGAACCCTTTGGTGAAGCCAATCCACGGCCTGTATTCCTTTTGCAGGGCTGCAAAATTGACAATATAATCTCACTTTCAAACGGTGCTCACACGAAGCTTTCGGTATCCGTGGGGGGCACTGCCCTTACGGGGCTTATGTTCGGGACAAAGTTTGAGGAATTTCCTCTGAGACGGGGAGATGAAGCAAATCTGCTCATATCTCCCGAGATAAACAGCTTCAACAATAAGGAAAGCGTGAGCCTCAGGATAATAGATGTCCGGAAAAAGGGGCTCAATCAGCAGAAGCTTATTGCCGCTGAGGAAGCTTATTACTCATTCAGGCGGGGGGAAAAGGCTGACAAAAGGATAATCGCCGCTATGATACCCGAGCGCTCCGACCTTGCCGCAGTTTACCGCACGGCGGGTCAGTCAAGGCTTTCTCCTATGGGATTGTACAGCCGCCTTGACACTGATATGAACTACTGCAAATTTCTTATGTGTCTTGACATATTTTCCGAAACTGGTCTTATGGAGTATGACCGCTGTGCCGAAAAGGTACATATAATTCAGGGTGCGCCAAAGGCTGACACCGAGCTTGCACCCACTATGCAGAGGCTTCGGTCACTTCTTTGATATATTTGATATAATATATATGAAATATAACGGAAAAATCCGAAAAAGGACGGTAACAGGATATGATAAATAAAACCGAAACGGTATATACCATCGACTCACTTATCCAGAAAATTCTTGATGATGAAAAGCAGTATGACCTTAGCAAGATAATCTCCGCCTATGAGCTTGCGGCAAAGGCTCACGCAAATCAGGTGCGCTCCTCTGGAGAGCCGTACATCACCCACCCCGTGGCGGTGGCGTATATCCTCCTTGAGCTTGGAATGGACACCGATACCATATGCGCCGCTCTGCTACACGATGTTGTTGAGGACACGGACGTTACTCTTGAAGAATTAAAAAAGCTTTTCGGTCAGGACGTGGCAATGCTGGTGGACGGCGTTACAAAGCTGGGAAAAATTCCCCTTTTCACCAAGGAGGAACAGCAGGCTGAGAATGTCCGCAAAATTCTCCTTGCAATGAGTCAGGATATAAGAGTTATCATAATCAAGCTCTGCGACCGTCTCCACAATATGAGGACGCTCCAGTACCGCCCTGCCTACAAGCAGAGAAACACGGCTCTTGAGACAATGAACATTTACGCTCCCATTGCTCACCGTCTCGGTATCAGAAAGATAAAGGACGAGATAGAGGACCTTTCTTTCCGCTACCTTGACCCATATGCATACGCAGAAATCGAGCAGAGCCTTAAAATAAGGAGCGATGAGCGTCAGGCGTTCATCAAGTCCATTGAGGAGCAGATAGCAAAGCGATTTACGGAAATGGGTCTCCCCGAACCTCAGATGTCGGGACGTGTAAAGTCAGTTTACGGCATTTACCGAAAGGCTTTTATCAAGGGCAAGGGCCTTGACGAGGTATATGACATTTACGCTGTGAGAATCATCGTTAACACCGTGAACGAGTGCTACAATGCTCTCGGTATAATCCACGATATGTACCGCCCTATCCCCAACCGTTTCAAGGATTACATTGCAACGCCCAAGGCGAATATGTATCAGTCACTCCACACCACCGTTATCGGCAGAGAGGGAATACCCTTTGAGGTGCAGATAAGAACGGTGGATATGAACTACACTGCCGAATACGGAATCGCCGCCCACTGGAAATACAAGGAGGGAATCAAGGGCAAGGACAAGCTTGAAAGCCGTCTTGCGTGGATTCGTCAGATAATTGAGGCACAGCAAGAAACGGACGATGTTGAGGAAATCGTCCGCACCATAAAGAGCGATCTTGCTCCCGAGGACATTTTTGCTTTCACCCCCAAGGGCGACATTATCACCCTCCCCGCAGGGGCTACCATAATCGACTTTGCCTACGCTATCCACACGGAAGTGGGCAACAAGATGAAGGGTGCAAAGGTGGACGGAAAGCTTGTTTCTCTTGATTATCAGCTCCAGACGGGCGAAATTGTTGAGATACTCACATCTCAGGCTCCAGATCACGGTCCCAACCGTGCTTGGCTTGACATATGCAAGACAAATGAGGCAAAGTCCAAGATACGCTCTTGGTTTAAGAAAGAGCGCCGTGAGGAGAATATTCAGAACGGCAAGGAGACTATCGAGCACGAGTTCAAGCGCTTTGGCATAAACATTCCCCCTGAGGATATGGCGAAATTCCTTGCGGACGATATGAAGCGCCATAACTGCGCCGAGCTTGACGATTTCTATGCCGCTGTGGGCTATGGCGGAATAATCCTTTCAAGGATAATGCCCCGTCTGAAGGACACCTATACAAAGATGAACGCTGCCGCTTCATCAAAGCCCGTTCCTTTCACACCGAAGAAGAGCAACACTGGCATTATCGTGGGCGGCGAGAGCAATATCGATGTGAAGCTTTCAAAGTGCTGCAAGCCTCTTCCCGGCGAGGATATTATCGGCTTTATCACCAAGGGTCACGGCGTTTCCGTTCACAGAAAGGACTGCCCCAAGTATATTGAAGCTATGGAAAAGGGCATTGAGACCGACCGCTGGGTGGAGGTCACATGGGCTGAGAACGCAAAGGAAAATGACAATCCTATCTTCAAGGCGGCTATCGACGTGGTTTCCTATGACGGCATCACACTTCTGGCAAATGTTACCGCTGTCACCGCCGAAATGCGCATACCCGTTTCGGAAATGTCCACAAAGACGCTGAAAAACGGCAATGCAAACCTTATTATGACCTGCTCTATCGCAGGCGTGGGACAGCTTAATCAGCTTATCGGAAAGCTCCGCAAGATACCCGATGTTATCAGCGCTGAAAGAGTTATGAAGTAATATTTTTGAAAAGGGGGGAGTGCTTTGAAGCTTCATCTGAAAAACGGAAGATACCTTGATGTCAATACAATGACCGTGAAAAGCGGCAGCATTTGCACTGAGGACGGGGCGTTCTCATATGTGGGCGAAAATGCTCCCGATGATAAGTATGACCGTGTTATCGATCTGAAAGGTGACCTTGTTATTCCGGGGCTGTGCAATGCGCACACCCATTCGCCAATGGTGTTCCTGCGCTCCTTTGCGGAAGACCTGCCCCTTGACAAATGGCTTACCAAAGCGGTTTTCCCCCACGAGGCAAAGCTCACTCCCGAGGATAATTACACGCTCACGAAGCTTGCGGTGGCGGAATATGTTTCAAACGGAACGACCTCTTGTTTTGATATGTACTATTTCCCCGAAGCTATGGCAAAAGCGTTCACGGAAACAGGCTTTCGCTGTACATTCTGCGGAGCGCTGAACAATTTCAGCGAAAGCCCCGAAAAGCTTGAAGAATATTATAATAAATTCAATTCCTATGACCCACTTATCTCCTACAAGCTGGGCTTTCACGCCGAATACACCACAAGTCTTAAACTGATGAAAGCCGTCGGGGAGCTGGCTCACAAG
>CAMBJF010000081.1 GCA_945867875.1 uncultured Ruminococcus sp.
TAACATCGAAAAACACAATCGAACAAGCCGTAATATATTGAACAAATACGCACAAAACCATATAATAAACGTCAATTTTACTTTGTTTTTGAAAAAAGAGGTTCCAACACAGAATACGGTGCTCTTTTTTGTTGTTATTTATATATAAAATACTAACATTCTCCCGTCGTACTTCTCCTAAAAACAACAGGCGTAATAACCTTATGGACAGGCGTTTCAAGAGGTGTCGGTTTCCGCTTTTTTCTTTCATTAATTTGCATCATTAGTAGTTCCATTGTTTCATTTGCCATTGCATCTATCTGCTGACCGACTGTGCTTATGGGGACAACAGCTTCTCTTGAAATAGAAGAATTGTCAAAGCCGACTATCTTGTAATCCTCGGGCATTTTGCCGTATTTTCTGATAATAGTATTAAGCATAATATTTGCTTGTGTGTCGTTTGACATAAAAATACCGTTGCATTTTCCGTTGTACTTTTTCTCAATATTTTCAAGCAGACCTTGAATAACAACGGAGGTCTCGGAGTAGCTGTTGCCCATATCCGTCAGAATAAGCTCGTGAGGAATATTTCGCTCCCTGCATATATCGCAGAAGCCCGTTATTCTGCCGTAAGCGGGAATGTCCTTTGAAACGTCCGAATTTATATGGATAAGCACATCGCAGCCGCTTTTTACAAGCAGACCTGCTGCCTGCATACCGCCCATATAGTTGTCTGTATTTACGCTGCAAACGTATTTGTCCTCACGTTCAACAGTAACGATCGGCACATTATAGGACGCAAGCTCCTCCGAGGGAATGGTGTGGCTGAGAATTATCATTCCCTCAATTTTGTAGGCGAGCAGCTCTGATATATATTTTCGCTCGGTGTCCTTGTTTTCGTTGCCTGCAAAAACAAGAAACTTATAGCCGTATTTATCGTATGTGGAAAGTATTTTATCCAATATTTCCGAATAATAATGCAGAAAAAGATTAGGTACGATTATGCCGATAAACTCTGTCTTTCCGTTTGCAAGGATACGGGCAACCTTGTTTTCCTTGTAATCGAGGGCAACAAGAGCGTCTGCGATCTTCTGCTGATTTTCAAGGGTCAGCGAGTCGGGATCGTTGAAATATCTTGATATTGTGGTCTTTGAAAATCCCGTATATTCAGCTATATCATTAAAGGTTACATTCTTTTTCATACGCAAGCCTCCTTAAATTTATAATATCACAAAAATCCCGTAATTTCAATAGTGTAACCGGTAAAGTAACCGGTTTTGTGAAATGCGTACAAAACAGAAAAATATATTTGAACATTTTTAATGAATATGAAAAAAAGCTATTGACATATTGGGATATTCAGGTTATACTGTAAACATAAAGTAACCGGTTACTTTACCGGTTACAAAAAACGAGATTTCAAATGACGAAAGGAGCAGGAGTATGAAGAAAGCAATATCGGCGGGAATTTCCGCATTGCTGCTTGCAGGGTGCCTGAGTGGGTGCGGCAAAAGCGAAATTCAGCCCGGAGATGTGGTCGGCTTCGACGAGGGCGAAATACTTGTAAGTATGTGGGTGCATACCATCGAGGATACTCCCGAGGGCGAGGCATATAAAAAATCTGTTGAAAGCTTTAACGAAAATTACAACGGCAAATATTTTGCAAACGTGGAATTTATCCCGAGAAATGACAGCGGCGGAGGTTATTCAGATAAGATAAACGCTTCCGTTATGTCGGGCGATCTTCCCGATGTTATCACCGTTGACGGTCCAAACGTTTCCGCATACGCCGCAAACGGCATTATACAACCCCTTTCTGAGCTTTCCGAAGATGAGAAAAGTCGCTACCTTGATTCCATAATCGAGCAGGGTACGGTAAACGGCAAACTTTATGCGCTGGGTGCAATGGAATCAAGCGTGGGACTTTATTACAACAAAGCTATCCTTGCCGAAGCAGGAATAGAAATACCCACACCGGACGACCCTTGGACATGGACGGAATTTTCCGAGATACTTGAAAAGCTGAAGCCTGTCATGGCAGAGAAAAACGGCTATCCTCTTGATATGACCTTTCCTGTTGGTGAGGCGAGCATTTACTATTACGCTCCCTTTGTATGGTCGGGCGGTACAGACCTTGTAAGCGACAGCGGACTTGAGGTAAGCGGTTACTTTAATTCCGAGCCTGTTGTAAATGCGATGCAGTATTTCCGCTGCATGGTCGAAAACAAATATATGTCCGCCGCACCTATCGAAAAGCTTTTTGAAAGCGGCAGAGCGGCATTCAAATTCGACGGTGCATGGGAGGTAAATACGATTTATCAGAGCTATCCCGACATTGAACTTGGCGTTGCACCTTATGTTGTAAGCGACACTTGGGACGGCGGAAGATACACTCCCACAGGCTCATGGGCATATGCGGCGACCTCAAAGGCAAAGAACATCGAAGCTGCCACAGAGCTTGTAAAATGGATGAGCAATGAGGAAAGCGGACTTCTCCTCTATGAGCTTACAAAGAGCCTGCCCTCCACCTATGGAGCATACGACAAGATAGACGTTTTCACCGAGGACGAAAATTACCGTCACCTTTATGAGCAGCTCCGTGATTACGGACACCCCCGTCCCAAGACACCTGTTTATCCGCAGGTCAGCACCTCCTTCCAGCAGGCACTTGAGGGCATTGCGCTCAGCGGCAAGGACGCACAGAGCGAATTGGATAAATCTACAGAAAGGATAAACGCTAAGCTGGAGCGTTATAAACGAGAAAATGAAGAGTAATAAGATAAATTCAATAATGGGTATGGCATTTTTCGGTCCTGCACTTGTTTTGCTGACGCTGTTTTTGTTCCTGCCCATGCTTTTAACAGTGATATTCAGCTTTACCGATTTCTTTGCACTAAATCCCGACCTTACACATTTTGTGGGACTGAAAAATTATTCGGACATCTTTAAGGACGAGCTTTTCACAACGGCATTTTTCAACACGGTCAAATTCGTTCTGATAATCGTTCCTGCACAGACATTAGGCGCACTTGGACTTGCGCTGCTTATTAACAAGGCGACCGTCTGCAAGAAATATTTTAAGGTAGCGTTCTTCATTCCCGTTGTAATGTCCCTTGCGGTAGTTTCAAACCTCTGGATGCAGATATACAGCCCCGAGGGCATACTTAACACAATGCTTGCACAGATAGGTATTGAAGCGCAGCCCTTTATTTACAGCGCAGAACAGGCACTCCCTTCGATCGCAATAATGAGCGTATGGCAGGGCGTTGGATATCAGATGATAATTTTCCTCGGCGGCTTGCAGGCAATAAATCCTGCGCTTTATGAAGCTGCGGAAATGGATCACGCAAGTGCCTGGCAGCAGTTCAAGGACATCACCTTACCCGAGCTTAAATCCCTTTGCGTTTTCGTTTTCATCACCGTTACAATAGGCGCATTCAGAATGATAGTTCAGCCTATGGTAATGACGGGCGGCGGTCCTTCACATTCCACATACACCCTTGTTTACGACATTTACGAAACAGGCACAGTAAACTGGGAGATCGGACTTGCTTCGGCTATGGCTGTTATCTTTGTGATATTCGTTATCATTCTCACAATTATCCAATCCGTTCTCACAAAGGATAAGGAGGCGAAGAGCAATGCGAAAAAATAGTATCCCGAGAATAATTCTCACAGTAGTTTTGTTTGTAATGTCCCTGTTCTTCCTTTTCCCCGTAATATGGATGCTTGCAAATTCTTTTAAAATGGACGCAGCAATTACGGCGGATATGAACTCTTTGAGAGCCTTTGTTCCTCCCGCATTAAACGGCAGCTTCTTTGAAAATTATGTTACCGTTATAAAGGACACCGATTTTATCCGCTATATGCTGAACACTCTGTTCTATGCGGCGATACTTATTGTCGCAGGCGTTATTGTAAACGGACTTGCGGGATATGCCCTTGCAAAGATAAAATTCCCGTTCAGAGAACGCTGGGTGCTTATCATTATGATGCTGATGATAGTCCCCTCGGAAACCATTATTACGATAAATTTCCTGTTTGTTGCAAAGATGGGACTGCTCAACACTGTATTCGGCTACATACTTCCAATGATAGTAAATCCCTTTAATATTTTCCTGTTCCGTCAGGTATTTGTAAGTCTGCCCGACGATGTTTGGGAGGCTGCACAGCTTGACTATTGCAGCCCTGTGAAATACTTCTTTACAATGGTGCTGCCAATGTCAAAAACAGTCGTGGCAACGGTGAGCGTATTCACATTCCTGGGCGTATGGAACGACTATCTCTGGCCCTCACTGGTATTCACATCAAGCGACCTTTTAACGGCGCAGATAGGTCTCAACTCCATCACATCAAACGACAACACCACAATGGGACAGACCCTTGCAGTCATCACAATGATAACTATCCCCGTAATCATCATTTACGCTCTTTTCTCCAAGCAGATCGTGGAGGGCGTTGTATCAACAGGTTCTAAGGAGGGCTAAAATATGAGCTTTATTGAATTTAAAAATATTGAAAAGCAGTATCCCGGCGCCGACAAAAAATCCGTTACCGATTTCAATCTTGAAATAAACGAGGGCGAATTTATCGCATTTGTAGGTCCTTCCGGCTGCGGAAAATCCACCACTCTGAGAATGATAGCAGGCTTTGAGGATATTACGGGCGGCGAGCTTTACATTGACGGAAAGAAAGTCAACGATGTTCTTCCCCGTGACAGAGGAATTGCAATGGTATTCCAGAACTACGCTCTTTATCCTCATATGACAGTTGAGAAGAATATCTCCTACGGTCTGAAAAATATGAAGGTCCCTGCGGACGAAATAAAGCGTAAGACCGACTGGGCGATAAACATTCTAGGTCTTGAAGAATACCGAAACAGAAAGCCGAAAAATCTTTCGGGCGGTCAGCGTCAGAGAGTGGCACTTGGCAGAGCTATCGTTAAAAATCAGAAGGTTTTCCTTATGGACGAGCCTCTTTCAAACCTTGATGCAAAGCTCAGAGTAAGTATGAGAAACGAGATAAGCAAGCTTCACCGTGAGCTTGGCAGCACCACCATTTACGTTACTCACGATCAGGTTGAGGCTATGACAATGGCTGACCGTATCGTTATAATGAGAAACGGTGTTATCCAGCAGGTGGGCAAGCCTATGGAGCTGTACGAACACCCCGCAAATAAATTCGTTGCAGGCTTTATCGGTTCTCCTCAGATGAATTTCTATAATGTTACTTTGAATGGTGACAAGGTTCAGTTTGAAGGCGGCGAAACACTTACTGTTCCTGCTTCGATACTTACAAAGCTGAACGGCAAAGAGGGCGAAATGATAATGGGTATCAGAGGCGAGGACATCAAGCTTGACCCACAGACCATTTCCATATATGAAGCGGACAAAAAGAGTGCTGTCGTAGAAAATGCCGAGGTAATGGGCAACGAAAACAATCTGTATTTCACCTTCGGCGGAAGTCAGACCATTGCAAGAGTATCAAAATATGAGATCAGTGGTATTGGCGACAAGATAGATTTTGTGTTTAATCCCTCAAGAGTACATTTCTTTGACAAGAATACGGAGGTTTGCTATGTCTGATATTATTCGTATGAAAGCGCCTAAGGGCTGGATAAACGACCCCAACGGATTTATTTACTACAAGGGTGAATATCACCTTTTCTATCAGCATTTTCCCTATGCTCCTCAGTGGGGAAGAATGCACTGGGGACACGCCGTAAGCACCGATCTTGTTCACTGGGAGCATAAGGATATTGCTCTTTTCCCCACAAAGAAAAATGACCGCAGCGGCTGCTTTTCGGGAAGTGCTGTTGAGCATAAGGGCAAGCTGCATATCTTCTACACAGGCGTTGATTACACCGAGGAAGATCCCGAAAATATCAACTGCTGTCTTAACGATGAATTTACTGCCGCACAGCTTTCCATTACCTCCGATAACGGCTATGATTTTGATAATATAAACGACAAATTCACCGTTATACCTCCTATTGAGGATAAAAATATCGGCTGCAAAAATCACACCCGTGACCCGAAGGTGTGGCGTGGAAAAGATGCCTGGTATATGGTGATCGGCAGCACAGCAAATAAAAAAGGACGTTTGCTTTTCTACAAAAGCACCGACCTTGTGAACTGGGAATATCTGAACTTCACCGAGAAAGATAATATGGGCTGGATGTGGGAATGTCCCGACTATTTTGAAACCGACGGAAAGGGCGTTGTCGTATTTTCGCCAATGGGATTTTTAAAGGACGAAAAGCCCTATGACTCGGCTGCAATATGCGCTCTTGCCGACTTCTGTGAAGAAACGGGTGAGATGAATATTTCCGACAGCTGGCAGCTCCTTGACTGCGGTGAGGACTTGTATGCACCCCAGAGCAATGTTGATAAAGACGGCAACAGAGTTGTAATTGCCTGGGCAAGAATGCCCGAGCCTTTTGAGAAAAATCGCAGCGGAATTTACTGTATTCCAAGAGTGGTTGAGGTTAGAAATAACCACATATATTTCCGTCCACACCCCAATGCGGTAAAGCTGTTTACACGAAAAATATCTTCTCCGACAGAAGCAGGAGAGGGCGGTTACAAGCTGAGCCTTGATATGAAAAACGGTGAGGAAATAAGCGTAGGCGGATATAAGCTTTCAAAGAATAATAACTGCATAACAGCAGATCGTTCCAGCGTTTTCGCAGGACATAACGAGATAAAATGTGTCTTTGAAACTCCCGAAATAAAAGAAGGCGATCATCTTGATATTTACGCCTGCAAAAACCTTATTGAGGTATATATCAACAACGGCGAGTATGTGCTGACAAATACGGTTTACGGCTTGTCTGACGAGATCATCGCAGGAAATTATGAGATGTATGCTGTTTCGGAATGAGGTGATTTGAATGAAAAAGTTTGATGTTGTGGCGCTTGGTGAGCTGCTTATTGATTTTACCGAAAACGGCATAAGCTCACAGGGTAATCCAATATTTGAAGCAAATCCCGGCGGTGCGCCCTGCAACGTTCTCGCAATCTTGCAGAAGCTTGGGAAGAAAACCGCATTTATCGGCAAAGTTGGAAACGATATTTTCGGCAGACAGCTTACCGAGGTTGTAAAAGCAGCGGGAATTGACGTTACAAACCTTGTGACGGACAGCAAAGTTCCTACTACTCTTGCGTTTGTTCATACACTTGCAGGTGGTGACAGAGAATTCAGCTTTATCCGTAATCCCGGTGCCGATATGATGCTCGGCAAAGACGAGATAAATGTCGATATAGTAAGATCCGCAAAAATATTTCACTTCGGCACTCTTTCATCTACACATGAGGGCGTGCGTGAAGCAACACGGTATGCAATTGATATCGCAAAGGAAAGCGGTGCGCTTATTTCCTTTGACCCAAATCTCCGCCCGCCTTTGTGGAAATCTCTTGATGATGCAAGGCGTGAGATAGAATACGGTCTTGAAAAATGCGATATTCTGAAAATTTCCGATAATGAAATAGAATTTATGACAGGCAGTACCGATTATGACAGAGCTGTTAGGAAGCTTATGGAAAGGTACAATATTAAGCTTGCCTTTGCCACACTCGGAAAAAACGGCAGCCGTGCATATTACGGGAATTTCAAAGCGGAGTGCGGAGTGTTCAAGGTCGATACCATCGAAACCACAGGCGCAGGAGATACCTTCTGCGGAAGTGCGCTGAATTATGTTCTTGAACACGATATAAACAGTCTTGCGGAGAATGACCTGACAGAGCTTCTGACCTTTGCAAACGCATCTGCAGCAATTATCACAACACGCAGAGGGGCATTGAAGGTAATGCCCGAAAAGAAAGAAATTCTTGAACTTATAGGGAGATGATTTTATGAAAAAAGTGACTATCAAGCTTGAAACTATCAATGATGTCAAGAATTTTGTAAGTGCAGTTACAACCTTTGAATGTGATTTTGATATTGTATCGGAAAGATATATTGTTGATGCAAAGTCCATAATGGGTATTTTCAGCCTTGACCTCAGCAAACCCCTTGACCTTCACATCAATACCGATGATGAAAAGGAGATAAGTGCTGTTTTAAAGGCAATTTCAGCTGTGCTTGTTTCTGAATAAAAATTATAAAGCTTCAGGCATTTTTGAAAAATGGCTGAAGCTTTCAGTCTGCCCAAAAGCGGGACAAAACCGCCCGGTTTTCCGGACGGTCATTTGCATAGGTATAACGACTTAGAGATCGTACACTTTAGGTTCCTCGGTAAATGAATAAATAGTCGCTTTTGCGTTTTTCAGGTACAGCACTTCAAATATGCCGTCATCGACCGAATACATTCCGCTTAGAGCCGCCATATTGTCGTTCATCATAGCTTCTCTTGCCTCACGTCTGTCATCGGGATATGCCTCTCCGCACAGTCTTATCCATTTTCCCTTGTACATTGCGGTAATTTCGACTTTTGGATTTTTAAGCATCTGCTTGAAAACTTCTTTTTTGTTGGTAGTGGCAATATAAAGCTTACCCTCGAATTCGCAGACTACACCGAACGGTCTTACTCTCGGCTGATCTCCGTCAACGGTTGCAATGTAAAATGTTCCTGCACCCTTTAAAAATTCCATAACTTCTTTCATAACACTTGACTCCTTTACAGTTAATGTGATATAATATTGTCATATCATAGTATTATGATAGCATATAATACAGATAATACAAGTACGATTTTTTATGATACTTAGTATCATTTTTGATACCAAAGGAGGATCCTAATATGGAAAAAGATCTGTTTGGAATATGTCCGTATATGACTGCTCAGAAGCTTTTTGCCGGGAAATGGTCTATATTAATAATGCATCATCTTAGTGAAGAGCCGGTTCGTTTTAATGAGTTGCAGCGAAGATTGCCGGATATGACCCACGCAACCTTGTCAAGACAGCTGAAAGATTTAGAGGAAAGCGGACTTATCATTCGCAAAGAATTTGCGCAGATACCTCCCAAGGTCGAATATTCGCTAAGTGAAATAGGAGAAAAATTCAAACCTGTTCTCGATTGCCTTGAAATCTGGGGCAGCGAGTATATTGAATATTTAAAGGAAAAATAATTTGTCTGCATTCAAAGTTACAAGGCTGCTGTATAAGGCGGATTTTCCTAAAATATGATCGAACAAACATCAAGAGCTGCGTTTCACACATAGGTGAGCGCAGCTCTTTTTATGGATAAATTCAAGCAAATGTTATTATATCGGCGCGCTGAACTGTTCTGCAAATTCCAAAAAGAGGATTCAATTATTTTTGATAATTCTTTTAGCGATGCAATAACGTTTTCTTCTATTTGGCGTGTTCTGTCAACTTAAAAAATTGTAATTTTAGAGGTTACTATTCTGAAGTATTCTATATCAGAACAATTCAGGATGATTCTCCAACGAATCTGCTTCTGTTATTTCATGAACTACACGACAAGGCACTCCCACTGCCAGCGAATTTGGTGGAATATCCCTTGTAACTACACTTCCCGCACCGACAACACAACCATCACCGATAGTAACTC
>CAMBJF010000082.1 GCA_945867875.1 uncultured Ruminococcus sp.
GTATTTTACTATTTACAAATCAAAAATAATGTGATATAATATTTGCAACATACTTTTAATATAATATGGGACGAAAAGTTGACTTTTGAAAGGATAGTGCAGATATGGGAAGCAGTGTTTCTTCCGACGTTTTACTTGAACAGATCTTCAGCATCACTCAGGACCTTTACAAGGAAATGTCCAAGACTGATGATGACGCAGAAAACGATCACAATACCATTTACCGCCTGCTAACTGACCTTGGCAGAAGCCTTGTGAACGCCGACAGAGCAAGCTTCTGGAAGTGGGATAAGCGAAATCATTCCCTGTGGACAACAGCGGCTGTTGGAGCGGGCAGGATAACCATTCCCGAGGGCACGGGACTTGTGGGCAAGGCGCTTGCGGAAAAGCGTGCTATTGTTACCAATGACCCTTACAATGACCCCGACTTCAATTCCGACGTTGACAAAAAGACAGGCTATGTCACAAGGTCTATCCTCGTTATGCCCATTTCCGACTGCAAGGGCGAATTTATCGGCGCATATCAGGCGATAAACAAGCTTGACGGAAACGGCTTTGACCTTAAAGAGGACGTAAAAAGGCTGTCTCTTGCGGCATTCATCTGCGGCATTACCCTTGAATCGGACAGCTTCCTTGACGATTCCCGTCACGACAGGCTCACAGAGCTTAAAAACCGAATGGGCTTCTACAGCGATTACAGCAAAATTTACGAAAAGATACTTACTGACAGCACCTGCGTCCGCAACGTTTCAATGTTCATCTGCGACATCGACTTTTTCAAAAAGGTAAACGATACATACGGCCATAACGCAGGTGATGCGGTACTCCGTCACGTTGCCGAGCATTTCCGCATAAATTCCCGCATCTGCGACGGCGTTTACAGATGGGGCGGCGAGGAATTTATAGTAGTCCTCCCCGATACCGACGAGGAGCAGGCGGCAGAGGCGGCAGAGCGTCTGAGACTTTGCATAATGAATTCCGTCTGTCATTTTGAGGACCTTGACATCAAGGTAACTATGAGCTTCGGCGTTACGGGCATCGACCCCGCAAAATCAATCGAGGACAACATCAAGGTCGCTGACGAAAAGCTTTACAGAGCCAAGGAAACAGGACGAAACCGAGTTATACTTTACTGATACCGAAAGGAACGATAGAAAATGTCAAAAACTATTCTTGTAACAGGCGGCGCAGCAAGCGGAAAATCAAGATGGGCAGTGTCATATCTTGCAGCCTGCGACTATGTGCTTTATCTTGCGGTTGCAGATGAGGTGGACCACGACACTATGGGACGCATCGAGTACGGCAACAAGCAGAATTTTGTTGAGTGGGACATAAAGACCGGTGCTGTGAAGTCTCCCACTGAATATATTACCGACCACAAGTTCATTATTTTTGATAATCTTGCGGCATATACTTCAAAGGTAATGAAGGAAATGTGCCCTGAGCTTTCAAAAATCGACGAGCAGACCAAAAAAGATATCGAAAAGAAAATTATTGCCGATGTCACCGATATGTACGATAAAATTATGGTGATAGACGGCACTATGATAACCGTTACTCTTGAAACAGGCTTCTCAGTTACTCCCGAAAATCACGATCAGGCTGTTTTCAGAGAAATTCTCGGAAACGTTAATCAGCGTATCGCAAATATGTCCAACGAAGTTTATCTTTCCGCCAGCGGAATACAGTTCAAGATAAAGTAAGAGAGGGGAAAATTTATGACATTTGAAGAATTTATTATGGAAGCAAGGGAGCTTGGGGCTTCCGATATCCACCTTACAGTTGGCGCACCCACAGTTGTCCGCATAAACGGCGAGCTGAAAAAGTTCAAGGAGCTTTCCGATGTTGTTGTAAACCGCACTATCCTTTCCATACTCAGTGCCGAGCAGGAGCAGCTCCTTACTACAGGCAAGGACATTGATTTCAGCTTCCAGCTCGATAACGGCGCAAGACAGCGTGTGAACGTGTTCAGACAGAGCGGCAGACTTGCCTGCTGTATCAGACTTTTAAATGATAAGATTCCCACTCTCGAGGATCTGAAAATGCCCTCGGTGCTCACCGAGCTTGCAGAGAAGAAGAGAGGACTTATCCTCGTTACAGGCCCCACAGGCTCCGGTAAATCCACAACACTTTCCGCAATGGTGGATTACATCAACAGAAACCGTGCCTGCCACATCATCACCATCGAAGACCCTGTTGAGTACAGATATGTTCCCGAAAAGGCTACCATTCATCAGCGTGAGATAGGCAGAGATGTGGGTTCGTTCAGCGATGCCCTCAGAAGTGCTCTCCGTGAGGACCCCGATGTTATCCTCGTAGGCGAAATGAGAGACTATGAGACCATTTCCCTTGCAATGACCGCTGCAGAAACAGGACATCTTGTCCTTGCAACTCTTCACACATCAGGCGCTGCCCAGACCATCGACCGTATCATAGATGCCTGCCCTCCCCACGCACAGGAGCAGGTAAGAGCACAGCTTGCAAATATGCTTCAGGGCGTTATTTCCCAGACACTTCTTCCCACTGCGGATGGCAAGGGACGTGCTGCGGCTCTTGAAATTCTCATCGGCACGGACGCTGTAAGAAGCCAGATAAGAGCTAACAAGATACCTCAGATCGAGTCCACTATGCAGGCAGGCGCACGTCAGGGAATGTGCACTCTTCAGGATCATCTTGCAAGACTTTACAAGAGAAGCATCATTTCCTACGAGACTGCTATGGAGTATGCTCCCGACAAGGCGGAAATGGAAAAGGCTCTGAATATGACCGCAGGATTCTGATATAACTATGATATCAATGCCTTTCTCGCAGACGGAGAAAGGCATTTTTTCTGAAAGGTAATTGATATTGAAAAATATACTTAAATGCATCGGCGCATTTTTTATTACAATAGGGGCATTATGGGTGCTCCTTGTCCTTACCTCCCTTATACCGAACGGGAAAATAAAGACGAATATGTTTGGAAGCGCTATGGAATATAACGGTGCTGACCCCTTTTATCAGAGCGCAGGACGAAACTCCGTCACGGATAATTATGCCGATGTGATACTTCTGAATGTGCTCTGGAACATCAAAAGCGATGACCCCTTTGTGTCCTCCCTTGACACGAAATATTATGACGGAGATGACGGGGTGACGGACAGGGGAGAAAACTACGGGCTTTTTTCCGCAGTTTTTGAGGACACCCCTCCCAACACCGATTATTCCCGATACTGGCACGGCTCGGTCATTTTTATCCGTCCGCTTATGCTTTTGGGGGACGTAAGGGTGGTAAAGCTTGCTGGCATTATTTTTGCCCTGCTTTTTCTCATCATCGACTGCATTTTGCTCATAAAAAGGGGACAGAGCTTTGCAGCGGCGGCGCTTGTGATATCATTTTTGGCGGTGCAGATGTACAATATCCGTCTTTCACTGGAATATATGCCCACCGTGCTTATATGTCTCGGAATGCTGCCCTTTTTTGTGAGCCTTGAAAAAAAGGGGGATTTGACACTTTCGGTGCTCTCGGTCATATGCGGAACAATGACCGCATTTTTCGATTTTCTTACCACCGAAACACTGACTGTACTTATCCCACTTATCATAATTATGATGATTAGGAAAAATGAGGGGCGGTTTGAGGGCTTTAAAAAGGAGCTTGCCTCATCTGCAAAATGCGGCGTTTCGTGGGCGTGGGCATATCTCTGCACATTCCTCGTAAAATGGATTGCCGCAAGCATTGTGACGGGGGAAAATAAATTTATCGCCGCAATTTCCTCCGCAGAGGTGAGAGTTAACGGCGAAGCGGAGGAGCTTTCGCCAGTTATGCAGATGATTCTCGCCCCACTCGCCAACATTTCCGCAATGTTCGGGGGATATGAAAGGGTAAGCCCTGCAAATATCATCGCAGGACTTTTCATCACAGCCGCCATTTCTGCGGGGATATTTTTCATATTCCGCAGGGGTGAAAAGGGCAGCAGCAAGGGCTTTGCCTGGCTTATGCTCGTCCTCGGACTTGTGCCATATCTGCGGTACATTGTGCTGAACAATCATTCGTATCTCCACGAGTTCTTTACATACCGTGCTCAGGCGGCATCGGTGCTGGCGCTTATGGGGGCAGTGTGGTTTTACACCTTCGGCGCACCCTTGCCAGAGAAAAAGGGGAGAAAGGTGCGGCGGAAATGAGCGTGGAATTTACGATCCTTATGCCCTGTCTCAACGAGGAGAAAACGGTGGGGGAGTGCATCAGACAGGCAAGGCGTGGAGCAGAAAAACTGGGACTTTCCTATGAAATACTCATTGCCGACAACGGCAGCGATGACAATTCCCGTGAAATTGCCGAAAAGTGCGGCGCACGGGTGGTCATTGTTCCCGAAAAAGGCTACGGAAGCGCACTTATCGGCGGGATAAAAGCGGCAAGGGGCAGATATATAATTATGGGTGACTGCGATCTGAGCTATGATTTTACAAACCTTGAGGGCTTTGTAAGTGGGCTGAGAGAGGGGACAGACCTTGTTATGGGAAACCGTTTTAAGGGGAAAATTGAAAAAGGCGCAATGCCGTTTATGCACAGATATATCGGGGTGCCCCTGCTTTCTTTTATGGGGCGGGTCAGGTATAAGACCAATGTGGGAGATTTTCACTGCGGCATAAGGGCATTTGACCGTGAAAAGGCGCTTGATCTCGGACTTTCCTGCACCGGAATGGAGTTTGCAACTGAAATTATAGGCAAATTTGCAATGTCGGGAGCGGTGATAAAGGAAATTCCCGCAGACCTCAGATGTGACGGACGAAACGGCAGATCACACCTCAGAAGTATCCGAGACGGATTCAGACATCTTTTTCTGATGATGAAACATTAAAAACGTACAAACAAACACAACACTGAAAGTTTCGGTCAAGCTTTTTAAGGTGCTTTTATTATCCGTATATCTTTTGACAGTTATCTCTGCTCATATTTTGTGAGCGGAGATTTTTGTTACATATTCCATAAAATACAGTTATCATATGCTAACTGATTGCGTAATCATACGAAAACGTTTTCTAACCGTTGACATAAGGGAAAAAATCAGTATAATGAATATATGAACAATTGAGCATATATTAGCGTGAATGAAAAAAGTCAAATAAAATAATCATTGAAAGGGTGTATGGGTATGTTTATAGATATCAAGGATATCAGAAAAAGCTACGGCAGCGGCGACAGCAAGGTGGAGGTTCTCAAAGGCATAAACATCGGCGTTGAAAAGGGGGAGTTCTGCGTTCTTCTCGGGCCTTCGGGAAGCGGAAAATCAACGCTCCTTAACATTATCGGCGGCATTGATGACGCTGATTCGGGGTACATTTCCATTAACGGCGAAAAAACCGAAAATATGAATGAAAAGGCACTGACTGAGTACAGGCGCAAGCATCTTGGCTACATTTTCCAGATGTACAACCTCATTCCCAACCTCAACATCAAGGAAAACGTGGAGACAGGCGCATATCTCAGCGACCACCCTCTTGATGTTGATGAGATACTGAAAACTCTCGGACTTTACGAGCACCGTCACAAGCTTCCCTCACAGCTTTCGGGCGGTCAGCAGCAGAGATGCTCTATCGGACGTGCAATAGTCAAAAATCCTGACATTCTCCTCTGCGACGAGCCTACGGGTGCTCTGGATTACAACACCTCAAAGGAGATACTCAAGCTCATCGAAACAGTAAACCGGAAGTACAACACCACCATAATTATGGTAACTCACAACGAGGCTATCAAGGATATGGCTGACAAGGTGGTAAAGCTTCGTGACGGTATGATAAGAAAAGAGATACATAACGAAAAGAAGCTGTCCGCAGAAGAGCTTGACTGGTAATAGGGGGGCTTAAAATGAGAGATCCGCTGATAAAAAGAATACCGAGGGAGCTTGCAAAGGACGCTTCAAAATACATTGCCATTTTCATTATGATGGTGCTCCTCATTTCGATGTGTTCGGGAATGAGAGTGGGAAACGAGAGCCTTAAAGCTGCCTATCATAAGCAATTATCAGTACATACTTTATGACAGCGAGGAAGCGGAGGGCACAGCTGACGAAAGTGCAGAGAAATTTGCAATGTCAAGCTATGATTTTTCCAAGGAAGGCTTCCTTACCGACAGCATTTCCGTTTACGGAATCGAAAAGGACAGCCGCTATGTTCCTGCGGAGATACCCGAGGGCAAGGTACTCATTTCCACCGGCATAAGCAAGAAATTCGGACTTAACGCAGGAGACACCATTGAGCTTGACGAGAAATACAAGCGTGACAGCTCCTATATCCTTGAAATAGGCGGCGTTTATGATTACAACTCCTCTTTGGCGATATTTATGGACCTTGATGATTACAACAGGACATTCGGTGAAAAGTCAGACTATTTCACAGGCTATTTCTCCGACAACGAGCTTACCGACCTTGACCCCGATGACGTTGCGGCTGTTATGACAGCAAGCGATTACACCAAGCTTTCAGATCAGCTTATGGTGTCAATGGGTTCGATGATGGACCTTATCAGGTGGTTCGGAGCGCTGTTCTTTATCATTGTAATGTATATCCTCTGCAAGCAGATAATCGACAGGAATTTCCAGTCGATTGCCATTACCAAGATACTTGGTTTCAGAAACAAGGAGATAGGCGGACTTTATATCGTCTCCACCGCTGTTGTTGTAGTGATAGGACTTGCTCTTGCAGTGCCCTTTATCGACATACTGATGCGTGTAGTATTTGAGAAATATCTCTACACGATGATGGCGGGATATTTCCCGTACATAATGAGCCCGATGACCTATGTTGTTATGATAGTGACAGGTCTTGCCTGCTTTGCTATTGTAGCAGTTCTCCAGATGAGAAAGGTCTCCAGGGTATCTAAGAGCGAAGCACTGAAAAATGTTGAATAATTAAAAAAATGCCGCTTCCGTTTTATTTAACGGGAGCGGCATTTAGGTTTATTAAGTTGTGGGGGATTGTACAAAAGCTCGGGGGAGGTGTTCTGTCTCGAACGTTCCAACGGAACGTTTGAGAGGGGGAATAAGTCCGTACCGTTAAAAGGGGGAGCGGTCGTGGTCGCTGCCACCTTGCCCCCGCAATCCTTTGAGAAAGGCTTGACCGAAATTTTTACCTTTGTGTTTAATAGTGCGGACTTTTATCCCATCAGATGTTCGATCAGAATTTTTATTCCGAGAATGATAAGTATTATTCCTCCCGCAAGCTCTGCTTTGGACTTGTACTTTGTTCCGAAAACCGAGCCTATCTTGACACCCGCAGCGGATATGATAAATGTGCACAGACCGATAAAAATTACGGCTTCAATAATGTTTACGTCAAGGAATGCAAAGGTCACGCCCACTGCAAGAGCGTCAATTGCGGTCGCAATGGCAAGTACGAGCATTGTCTTTGGAGCAAATGACGGGTCAGCGCCCTCTTCATCATCTGAAAGTGACTCCTTTATCATATTGAAGCCGATTATGGCAAGGAGAATAAACGCTATCCAGTGGTCAAAAGCGGTGATATAGCCTTTGAAATTCACGCCCAGAAGATATCCGAGTGTTGGCATAAGCGCCTGAAATCCGCCGAACCACGCTCCGCAGATAAGTGAGTATTTGAACTTGTACTTTGGCGTTGCCAGCCCCTTACAGACGGACACCGCAAATGCGTCCATTGAGAGCCCCACGGCGATGAGGAAAAGTGTTATCATATCCATAGCTTGATGATCCTTTCACGGTTGTATTGTATTTTATGTCCGCAGAAAAATAAAAAGACCCGCATACAGATAAAGCCGAAAAAATTTCAGCTTCATCTGTATGTGAGTCTTATCAATTAAGGCAAACCGGACTGAAAGCAGTCGGTATGTCGATTTGCCGCTTTATTTATAAAGCAGATTACTCCCCCACGGAAATATTGTACGTTAATTCTAACATATTTGAGGGCGGTTGTCAAGGATAATTTCTGCGGGGTGCATACAAATTTATGTATAAAATGTCAGGAAATATATTGCAATCTCACCGAAAATACAGTATAATTAGTGTATGGTAACTCTTGTGAAGGGAATGGTAATTTATGAAATATTTCGGAATGCCTTTTGGAATGTGGACGCTGTTCGGAGGCTCTTTCAGAGATAAGCTCGTTTCAACGCTTGGGTATGATGATAAAACAGCTGATGAAATAAAGCGAAAGGCAAAGGTGAAGTACAGGGAGATAATCGAAAAGCTGCCCGAGTTTGAAAAAGGGGACAGGTTCAAAATGAACATCGTGAACGCTTCACTGCTGGCTGCATTTATGCTTAATATGCCCAAAAAGCCCACGGTGGAGCAGGTCGAGAAAAATTATGCAGAGTCGATGATGACAGATATGATGAAAAAATTCTGCGAATCGTCGGGCAAAAAGAAGTTCACCGACAAGGACATAGATGGTATGAAGCAGACAGCGGCGTTAAGGGCGGCTGACAGAAACCCATATTCCTGGAATATGGACTATATCCCCTATGAGGACGGCAGCGGCTATGAGGCAAGATTTTACACCTGCGGCATCTGCGTGCTGATGAAAGAGCTGGGACTGAGTGAATATGTGCCCGCAATGTGCCGCCTTGACTACACAATGGCAGAAGCGGGCAAGGCTTCGGATTTCGTCAGGGAATATACCCTTGCATCTGGCGGACCATACTGCGACTGCGGATATAAAAAGAAAAAGTGATATTTTTGATCGGGACGATTCAGACCGCCCCGATTTTATATGACCGCAAAATTATTTCTCGTCATAGGAGATAAGTGACTCCACATCATATCCCTTGAGCTTGTCCCTGCCGTTTAGTCCCTTAAGCTCGATAAGGCAGAGTATTTTCACGACCTTCGCACCAAGCTGCTCGCAAAGCCTTACAGCGGCTTCCAGAGTTCCGCCCGTAGCCATAAGGTCGTCTATTATGACCACCCTGTCGCCCTTTTTCAGTGCGTCAGTGTGCATTTCAATAACGGCTGTTCCGTATTCAAGCTCATACTCGGCAGAAACGGTCTCACGGGGAAGCTTGCCTTTTTTGCGGACGGGAATAAAGCCCTTGTTTTTGGCATATGCAACGGGTGCGCCGAAGAGGAAGCCTCTTGCGTCAAGTCCCGCAACAGCGTCAAACTCAACGCCGTCAAGCTTTTTTAAAAGCTGGTCTATTGACTTGTGAAAGCCCTCGCTGTCCTGAAGAAGCGATGTTACATCGTGGAAAATTATGCCCTTCCGGGGAAAATCGGGAATGTCGGTTATGTATTTTTTTAAGTCGTTCATTTTAAAATATCCTTTCTATTTATGAGTGCGAATAGATACATTTATTATTATACACATTATTTGATGAAACATCAAGCGGTAAATTGAAAATTATCTTAAT